>SLJD01000014.1 GCA_007135295.1 Phycisphaerales bacterium | reverse complement strand
CGAGGCGCCCGTTGCGGGCCCCGTAGATCATGTACGGCTCGTTGATGACCGGACCGGTGCTGGCAATCTCGCCGAGGCGCTGGCGGTCTACCTGCGAGCCGTCCGAGCCGGCCATGACCACCATGCTGGAATCCAGCGTGACGTAGATGTCGTCGACGTTGGGCATGTACGTCACCCCGTGGACTTCATCCAGCGGGCGGGCGACGTAGTTTGACCATCGCACACGGCCGTTGTTCCAGTTCACCCGTGTCAGAAAATTGTCGTGGTCAAGGGTGAAAGCCGCATCGCCGGACGCGAAAACCTTCTTGAACCCGTCGTCATTCGCCGGCTCACGAAGAGCCTGCCACTCGATGCGGTACCCCATCTCGCTCGCCTGTCGCGGCCCGATGAGGTACAGTTCATCAACTTGCCCGCGGTTCTCGTGATCGGTCATCCGGGTTTCATAATTTGCCCGGCCGTTGTCCGGCGTGGCGCATCCGGCCAGCATTGCTGCCGCGGCCAGTCCGGCGAGGGCCATTGGTCCCGCGGGGCGGCGGAACCGACTCGCACTGGACATCATCATCGTTGAAAGGGCCGGCATCATTGCGGAAATGCCCATCATAAGCTGTAGTCTCCTGAATCCGGGTCAGGGCACACCAGCCCTGCGGTGACCCACCCGGATCGAGCGGATCAGATTCGAACCGACAAGTATCCGGCCCTCACCTGAACACGTCAAGCCGCCCCGCATGACGAGACAGCGTGGAACGCCTATATTGCGGCCGTGTTTACCGGACTGGTCCAACATGTCGGGCGTGTGAATGCCGTAGAGCCGCAAGCCGAGGCGCTTCGGCTTGTGATTGACCCACAAGGATGGGCGCACCAGCCCGTCCCCGGCGATTCGATTGCCGTAAACGGGTGCTGCCTGACGTTTGCGGACTCCATCGAACAAGCGACCGCCGGTGGTCACACGCATTGGGTGTTCGATGTGGTGCCGCAGACCGCCGGGCTGACGACGCTCGGGTCTTTGCAACCCGGCCACTCGGTCAATCTCGAACACGCCGTCACTGCCGAAACGATGCTTGGCGGACACGTTGTTCAGGGCCACATTGACGGCGTCGGAACAGTGGCCAGTCGGTCGGAAGACGGCGATGATTGCCGACTGCAGATCATCCCGCCAGCCGACGCCATGGAATGCATTGTTGAGCGGGGGTCGATCGCCCTGGCCGGCGTGTCGTTGACGGTTGCCGCCGTCGGGCGGGACTCGTTCGAGGTCGCATTGATTCCAACAACCCGCCGTGAAACGAACCTTGATTCGCTGCGATGCGGCGATGCGGTCAATATTGAAGTTGATTACATCGCCCGCATCGTGACCACGTGGCTGCGACGGTACCACGGTTCGTTCTTCGGCACCGATGGGGCTGATGGCCGCGGGAAAACGGACCGTCGCGGGGAATCACAGCGCCACCGGGATTGATCAGCCGGCAGTGGCGGAGAGCGGTTCAGCAGTCTCCGCATGCTGCCGCCCGCCAATTTCATCGCCGACATGCATGCAGACGGTCGTCAGGTCATCCACCTGATGGAGCGAGCCGCTCTGGCAATCCAGCCGCTCCTGCAGGCGGGCGATCATCGCCTCCGCCGTCGGACAGTCTCGCAGGCATTCGAATTCCCGGCGGTACTGGGTTGTCGGCATGCGATGATCGGACTGCGGTGTTCGCGTGGACGGAAACGCCTGCTCGAACCCGTCTGAATACACGATGAGCCGATCATCAGCGCCCATTGCCACGGTGATCTGGTCGTACTCCTCATGATCGAACACGCCGAGCAGTCCTCCCTCGGTCGTTAACTCCTCAACCGGTGAGTCACCGCGCAGCAGCAGTGGGGGAGGGTGGCCCGCGCCGGCAACGGTCATTCGCCTCTCGCGGCAGTTGACGAGGGCGTACACGGCAGTCGCGAAGCGCGCCTTGTCGGTGCCCCGGCTGATCATCTGCTGGTTCAGCCGACCCATGACATCAGCCGGTTCGAGAAGGTGCGGCTGGCCGTCGACAATTTCGTGGGTGGTGAGCGAGCGGCAGATGACCATCGTCATCAAAGCCGCCGGGACCCCGTGCCCGACTGCATCGGCAAGGAAGATGCCGACATGATCCTCGTCAAGCCGGCTGACGTCGTAAATGTCGCCGGAGACGTAATTGCTCGGCCGATACAGAACGCCGAAGTCAACGCCGGGGATGTCAGGCAACGTCTCCGGAAGGAACTCGCGCTGCACCATGGCGGCAAGCTGCATTTCCTCGTGGATCTTGGTGATCTGGCCACGCAGGCCGCCATGGAACCGCTGGGCGACCGAGTTCTCCCGCCGCAGCTGACGCACCGGACGCCGCCTCAGCAGCGCGCCCTGAAGCATCGCGATCAACCGCTCAATCTCAGCGGGTCGGCAGGTAAGCACCCCCGCGGTCTCAAGCCGTCGGGCAGCCGGTTCGCCGTGCTGATGGACGACACCGAACACCGGGATCGCCGCATCTTCAAGGTTCTCGAAGTGATCGCGCAGGCCCGGGTCGATATCCGGCGTGTCATGAATGAGAATTAACGCGTCAGCATCATCGGCGGAGGTTTGGGAGAGATCCGGAATCTCCACACGTTGAATTTTGATGGGGGGGCTCGCCGGCCACGTTTCCTTCAGCGCACCAATGAGCCGCGTCACGCTGGACGACAAACCTTCCGGACCGGCCACGATCACCTGTGCCTCGCGCATTGCGTCTCCCGCCTTTTCTCGGCCCCGGTCTCCGCCGGATGTCTCTGTCGTTCAGAGCATGGCGATCAACGGTGCCCGGCAGGGGTGGCATCGGCTCAGCGGGCGATGTTCTTAAGGCGGTTCACGTCAAGATCAACGCGGTCATCGACATCGAGTTCCAATTCGTCAAGCCAGCCTGCCCGAAGCTCAATGGCGAACTGGGCCGGTAACACGCTTGAATACAGCGGCAACCGACGCTCGTAGTCGTCAAGACTCTCATCGGGCCGGCGGGGGGGCTCCTTGTCCATCCGATGGGTTGCGGTGACGAAGCCCCGGCCGTCAAGGAAGAGGATGTCAATGTCAACCAGGCAGTCCTTCATCCAGAACCGTCTGATGTCGCGGTCCGGAAATACGAACAGCATGCCGCCGAACTCATCAATCGACTCTCTGCCGGACAATCCCCTGGTTCGCGCTTCCTCGTCGATCGCCAGTTCGAGTTCAAACGTGTGTCCGTTGAGGGTGATCTTGGCTGTCTCGTCAGTCAGCCAGTCGTTGGTGCCGCACGCTCCGGAGCAAGCCGCGATACAGAGAAGTGCGATGAATCGAAAACGTGCCGTCAACGTTGGGCAGCGGCGAGCAGCCATAGGTGGTCTTCCTCTGTCATGACAACGGGATCAGTCGGTAGCGTATCCTGATCGAATTGGCAGGCAAATTCCGATGCCGAGAGGGTGTCGCCTGCATCGGGAATGCCAGACCACTTCGCAATGAGCGCGATGACCCGTTCCGCGGGGACGCCCGCGTGACGATAGGTGGCCAGTCGGCTGTCGCCGTGTCGCTTGGCAAGCCGCCGCCCGTCGGGGCCGAGAACCAGCGGCAGGTGCCACCAGCGCGGTTGTGGGGCTTCAAAGGCGCGATACAGCAGGGCCTGCCGTCCGGCCGAGGTCAGCAGATCCTGCCCGCGGACAACCTGTGTGACGCCTTGGCGGATGTCGTCAACCACCACCGCAAGTTGGTACGAAGGTGTGCCGCGCTTGGTCCATACGACAAAGTCGCCGACTTCCCGGCCGGGGTCCACAGCCACAGGGCCGAGCACTTCATCGTGAATCACCAAGCTGCCAGCATCGACGGTCAACCGATAATTGGTCTGCGTGCGGTCAAAACGGTACCGGGTTGGATCAGCCGGCCGCCATTCAGGCGGATAGCGCCGTTCGCCGGTTGATTCGTGCGGAGCGGACGCCGCCGCTTCGATCTGCCGCCGGGTGAGGTCGCACTGGTAGACGAGACCCCGGCTGGCAAGGTACTCCATGGCCGATTCATACGCGCTGAGATCGTCGCTCTGCGTGAGGATGGGGCCGTCCCAGTCAAGCCCGAGCCATTGGAGAATGTCAATAGTTTGATTGGTTGCTTCGGCCTTGATTCTCGGGCCGTCAAGGTCCTCGATGCGCAGCACTACCATCCATCCTCGCTGCCGGGCGATGGCCCAGTTCACGAGGAATGTCCGGGCGTTTCCCGGGTGCAGCGCCCCGGTTGGGGATGGAGCCAGACGCGTCGTGTGGTTGGATCGTGGAGAATGTTGGTGTATACTGACCGTTTGCACGGGGGAACGCCGAAGGTCTCAGAGGAGCCAGGCAATGGACAAATTGTCCGCAGAACAGATCGGGTCCCGGATGGAGCAGGTGGCCGACTGGTCGCAGAACGGCGAGGCCATTCAGCGGACGTACCGCTTTGATAACTTCGTCGAGGCGATGAACTTTGTCCAGCGCATCGCCGACCTTGCTGAACAGTTGCAGCACCATCCGGACATTCTTATCCGGTACAACAAGGTCACCCTCACCCTGACAACTCACGATGCCGGCGGGCTGACCGACCGGGACTTCGAGTTCGCTGACGCAGCTAACGAGAGCGCCCCGACTTTCTGACCGGAGCTGAATCCGCTGCTGCGAGCCGCCTATCCGCCGGGCGGGTGATTGAATCGCCTTCTTCAGATTTGAGGGGTTGCGTTCCTGGCGACGCGCTGGCTCAGGTGCTCGAACCGCCTGCCAGAGCCTGCCGGACAAGTGTCGCCCGCGCTTCGAGCAGGCCGTCCTCACAGAGCGTGTCATCCTGCTGGTGCAACCGCAGATGGGCTTCCTGAACCTGCAGGAACAGGCCGTTGACGGCGCGGACGTCCACGTCGTTGATTAAGCGGAGCTGAATGCCAAGCCGCAGCTTGCTCAGGTGTCGCATCGCTTCCTCGACGCCGAGCAGTCTCGCGTTTCGCAAGGCAGCGAGTGCGCGATGGACGCGGTCCTCGATGCGAATCCGATTTCTTCGCAGGAGCATCTCCCGCGCCTGCTGCTCGTAATCGATGATGGCTGGCACCATGCTCTCGTGGAAGTCGCGCCGGAGCTCGTCTTCCGTCTTGCCGAGCGTGATCTGATTGGAAATCTGATAGAAATCGCCGGCAGACTCCGATCCTTCCCCGTAGTATCCGCGGACCGCAAGATTGAGGTCCTTTGCCGCGCGTCTGACGCGATCGATCTCCTTGCTGAGTTTCAGGCCCGGCAGGTGCAGCATGACCGACAGGCGTACCCCTGTGCCGACGTTCGTCGGGCATGCCGTCAGATAGCCCCATCGCTGAGCAAACGCGTAGTCGAGCCGGCTCTCGACAGCATCGTCAAGTTGGTTGAGACGCTCGTGGACGGCTTCCAGTTGCAGGCCGGGCAGGATCATCTGCATTCGCAGGTGATCCTCTTCATTCACCATGATGCTCAGGGATTCGTTTTCGGAGATCGCGACCCCGCGGGGATGATCGCTCGAGGCGAGCTGCCGCGAGATCAGATGCCGTTCAACGAGCAGATCCCGGTCCTGCTCCGGTGACTGGTGAAGGTCGACCCAGATCATCCGCTCCGACTCGCCGATGCCGAGCAGAACCGTCTTGGCGAGATTGGCGATTTCCGCCCGCTGCGTGTGATTCGCGCGGTTGACGAACGGGAAACCGGCGATGTTGCGGGCGAGGCGCACGCGGCAACTCATGACCACGTTCGTGTGCGGTCCGTCACCGCCAAGAAACGGAGCCTGCGGCTGGAGTCTCATGACCGGTTCGCTCCATCGCCAGCGGCGCCGTCGCTGGAGTCGTCAGTCTGGTCAACATCCTCAACAACCAAGGGGGACGACGGGGTTGCACCGGAAGCGGGCTCCGAGGATTCGAGCGATACGAGTTGATCGCGAAGTTGGGCCGCCCGTTCGTACTGCTCGGCCGCCACGGCGTCATCAAGTTCCTTGAGCAACTGCTGAATGGCCCTCTGGCGGTCGATCGCTCCGCCTGCCCGGGCCGGTACTTTGCCGGAGTGGTGGGTGGCGCCACCCTGGGTGCGCTCAATGAGCGGGCCGAGTTGTTCCTCGAAGGTGGTGTAACAGTCCGGACAGCCCATGGTGCCTTCCTGGCGGAAGCGGGCAAAGGTCATTCCGCACGAACACGTCTTGCGTCGCCGCGCACCGGACTTTGTTCCCGATGAGGAACTGCTGGCCCCTTTTGACATGACGAAGTTCGTCAGCACCTTGTTGATCGGCTGGTGGCCTGGAACGTCGACGCCGGCCATCTTGGCGTGGTATTCACAAAGGTGAATCTCACGCTTCTGACCGTTCTTGATCACCACCTCGTGGACGACCGCCGGCTTGTCGCAGTGATCGCAGTTCATCGCTTCGTACATCCTATCGCTGAAATGTGACGCAAACCACCGCGGAACGGGAACATGGCGCGGCGACT
>SLJD01000367.1 GCA_007135295.1 Phycisphaerales bacterium | reverse complement strand
GAGAAGCGCATCGACGCCGCAGATCTCGACGGCCTCGACAAGTACCTCGTCGACAACTACGGCTCCGAGGAACTGGCCAAGTGGGCCAACAGCCGATTCGACACCGAGTTCAAGTCTGAGGACTTCTCAGAGATTGAAGAGCCCGCCCAGGCGATCGACATCGTCGTCCGGGGCGCCCGCCAGGCATACGAGAAGCGCGAGCGCACCTACCCGGTCGATTACGCGATCGACATGACCAGCACCCTGCTCCGCCAGAACCCGCAGCACGCCCTGCAGCAGTTCTGCGCGTGGGTCAAGGCCCGCTACGAACTCGACTGGGATTGGCAGAACCTGCCCTCGACCAAACCCGATGAGCTGCGCAACCGGCTCTACGAGGAAGCGGAAAAGTGGGACGACGCCCGCATCAGCGAACGCGCCGACCGCGCCCTCGCCGCCGCGGGTGACGACGTCGAAGCGCTCGACCAGTGGTTCCGGGAGAACATGAATTCCCGGCTCAACGAGGATGAACGCGAACAGTTCAAGACCGATCCGAAGCAGGCGGCGAAGGACAAGATCGCCGGCCTCATGCGCATCGAGCTGACCATGTTCGAGCGGCAGGTGCTGCTGCAGATCTTCGACGTCGCCTGGAAGGACCATCTGTACACGATGGACCAGCTTCGCGAGTCGGTCAGCCTCCGGGCGGTCGGCCAGCGTGACCCGCGCATCGAGTTCAAGAAGGAAAGCGGCCGGCAGTTCGAGGAAATGCTCCAGCGCATCCGCGACCGCGTCACCGAACTCGTCTTCAAGGGCCGCCTGTCGATTCCGCAGCAGCCAGCGGGCCAGCAGCAGCGCCCCGACGGCCAGCAGCCCGGCCAGCCACAGCCCGGCGCCGATTCAGGCGACGGCGGTCAGCCGGCCGCCGCACGCCGCACCGAGCCGGCCCAGCCTGCCATCGCCGCCGCAGCCGCCGCCGCGTCGACAAGCGGCACCGCCGCCCAGCAGCGCGACCTCGAGGCAGCGATGCACGCCGGCGCTGACGACTCCGGCGGCTCGGGATCTGCCGGCGGCGGCAGCGCCCCCGCCCGCAAGAAGAAGCAGCAGCCCGTCCGCGCAGCACCGACCGTTGGCCGCAACGAGCCCTGCCCGTGCGGGTCCGGCAAGAAGTACAAACAGTGTTGCGGCAGGAAGTCCTGACCCGGAGCCGGCCGTACGCGGCCATCCCCGCCACCGAGACACTCACGTTCCACGCCGCCCCGCCGGGCGGCGTTTTTCATGCTCCCCCAAAATCCGGCCCGCGGCCCGCCCGGAATAGTTGCTATCGTATTGTCCCGGCACAGAACGCCATGGAGCCAGGCCATGCCACGTGTCACCATCGACGGTGATGTTGCGGACCGCCCCGCCAGCGACACCCTCTGCCGCCAGCTTGAAGCCGGCGACGTGTTGTATTTCCCGCACACTCCCTTTGACATCCCCGAAGACGACCGGCGGTTTCTGCTGTCCCAGAAGCAGTCCGAGCGGTTTCACAAGAACGTCAGCTACCGCCCGAAGCAGGATCGGCTCAAGGGCGTCGACGCGAACGACACCGCGGACTTCACGCGCATGCACGAGATCATGCGCGCGTATTCGCAGCGTGCTGTCGAGTTCTGCGCGAATTTCCTGCCACGGTACGCCGACCAGTGGCGCGTTGATTACGCGAGCTTCCGCCCCATTGAGGAAAAGGGCCGTGACGTCAAGTTCAACGCCCGAAACGACCTCATCCACGTCGATTCGTTTCCAACCCGGCCGTCGCGGGGCGACCGTTTGCTGCGCATCTTCACGAACGTGACTCCCGAGCGTGAACGCGTCTGGGTCTCCGCCGGCTCGTTCAAGGAACTTGCTGAACGGTATGCCCGGGACGCCGGCCTTCCGTCAAAGTCCAACGGCGTAAACCGGCTCAGCCGACGCACCATCTCGGCACTCGCCCGGCTTGGCCTGCCCGTGACCGATCGCCCGGAGTACGACCGGTTCATGCTCCGCTTCCACGATGCCCTCAAGCACAACCGGGACGTGCAAGACAATCCCTCGAACGAAACATGGTCGTTCCCGCCCGACTCAACGTGGATGTGCTTTACCGACACAACCAGTCACGCGTGCCTGTCCGGCCAGTATTGCCTTGAACAGACCTTCATGGTCAGTCGCGCCAGTCTCATCGATCCTGACGCAGCGCCGATCGCGATTCTCGAACGCATGGTCGGCTTCGCACTGGCCGAGCCGCCGGCTTCGCGACCGGCTTTGACACCGACCCCCGGACCGGATGGCGCGGCCAATGGTTCATCGTCATCTGCCAGCAGTTCGCCGGCCCGCGGGACGAAGAGCGCGAGCTGACCGCAGCGTGAGGTCACGGAAATGCCGCGGGGCTGAGTCTACCCGCCGTACGCTTCGTCGCACTTCGCAGCGAGGATGAAGTCGCTTTCCGTCAGGCCGTCGATCTTGTGTGTGAAGATCTCCACGCGCGCCTTGCCGTAGCTCAGGATGATGTCCGGGTGGTGCGCCTGCTCCTCGGCTATGGCGCCGATGTGATTGACGAACTCGAGCGCCTGCGCGAAATTCTTGAACGTGAACGTGCGGGCGAGGTGGTGGTCTTCGACCGCCTGCCAGTCGTCGTGCAGCCGGCCGAGCATCTCCTCGATCATTGCCGGCTCCATCGGCGGCACGCCGCCGCGGCACGGTTCGCACTGACGTTCAGCAAGGGGCGTCTCTGCGGGCATGTCGACTCCTTTCTGTCGCGGGTGCCACACGCGTTGTCGCAGGCCGCCACTGCCATGACGACCGGCGACTGCGCGATGCTATGCGCGCCCCGCGGCTCAAACCACGGACGAAAGGGATCGCAGCAGCATCCATGCCGAACGCTGCGCATACATGCCGACGAATGTTGCGACCGCCCTGCGAAACCCTACGCGAGGACGATCAGGTCGAGTTCAACGAGCATCATCGTCATGATGACGCAGAGCAAGACGAAAGCGATGAACGAGCGCACGGCCCGTTCGGTGCGGCTGAGTGCCTGCCAGTTGCTGATCATGTTCTTTCTCCACCTCGTGCCAGATCATCGTCGCGACCGGCAGGCCGGTTGACAACCGCCCGCCACACGCTCCGATTGCGCCGCGCCGGGCCCCGCGCAATCCATGCAGATCGCCGCCGCCGCGCGTTATCGCCCGACTTCGAAAGCGGACCATCCGATATCACCCCGCCGATATAACCCGGTACGGGTTCCGTTTCTCAACAGATGCCGAACAGCGTCCGAGGCGATCCGCGATGAGAGGGGCAGCGAATCTTTTTGGCGGTTCCGGCGCGTTGTTACGACGTTTCGGACCCGCCGCCGAGGTGCGTCGGGCACGCCGCCTCGCCGTTCTTCTCAAGGTACCGCTGGTGGTACTCCTCAGCGTCCCAGAACGGCCCGGCCGGGCACAGGTCGGTCACGACGGGGCGGGCGAATCGTCCGGAGTCGATCAGCGCCTGCTTTGACTCTTCCGCCGCCCGCTTCTGCTCATCATCGTGGTAGAAGATCGCAGAGCGGTACTGCGTGCCGACGTCCGGCCCCTGTCGGTTGAGCTGCGTCGGATCGTGGCAGTCCCAGAACATCGCCAGCAATTCTTCATACGTGATCTGCTGCGGGTCGTATATCACGCGGACCGCTTCAGCATGGCCCGTATCGCCGCGGCAGACTTCCTTGTAGGTCGGGAACTGCGTCTGCCCGCCGGTGTACCCGACGGTCGTCTCCACGACGCCTTCGCCGAGGCGGCGGCGGAATGCTGCCTCCACGCCCCAGAAGCAGCCGGCGGCGAACGTGGCGGTCGCGTGGGACGATTCGGACGTGGTCATGGTCAGGTCGCCTGCCTCTCGTTCTCTTGGCTCTTGGTGCCTCTATAACGCTCACGCCGGCAGCCCGGCTCGATCCAGCACGGCGCATTCGATCGGTCCAGCCGAAAGTATAGACCGCTACGCTGCCGGCATCCCGGTGCGCCCGCGATCATTCACTCCGCGTATTCGGTCAGCCACTGCTCCATCTGCTCCGGCGACTGCAGGCCGCGGCGGCGGTCGACTTCCTCGCCGTCCGGGGTGAAGATCTGCATCGTCGGCAGCGCCCGGATCTCGTGCTCGGCGCCGAGTTCATGCTGCTCGTCACGATCGATCTCCACGATCACGAACGACTCGCGCAGCAGGTCCACCACCACCCGGTCGCGGAACGCCTCGCGGTCCATCCGCCGGCACGGCCCGCACCACACCGCCGTCCACTTCACGAGCATCGGCTGTTCGCGGCGTTCGGCCTGCTGCCGGCCTTCGTCCAGGTCGTCCAGCCACGCCAGTTCATGCTCGGACTGCGGCCGGTCGGGCGTGTCATCTTCTTCGGGAATCTCCGGCACGTCATCGGTCGGCTTCAACACCGCCCGGGTGCCCGAGATCGCCACATCCGTCAGGCGGTACGCCTGCCCGTCGATGAAAAACGGCTCGTCAAGGTCCATCCCGGTGCGCGGCTCGGACGTATACGTCGCAACCGCATCAGCATCGCCCGATTCGTCGGATGACGCGTTCTCCGCCGCGGACGCTTCGTCGGCCTCACCGCCGTCGACGAGTTCGAGCGTCCAGCGGTCATCGGTCGTGTATCGGGCGTTGTTCCGCGCATCGATCACCTGCACGCGAAATTGATTGCCGTGCAGTTCCGCGACGCCTTCCATCCACGACCGCCGTGAGAACCGCAGTATGTTCTCGCGGTCGCGCTGCTCGCCCTCGCGCGGGTAAGTGTGCCAGAAGCTGAATTCGTGCGGCACGACGATGTCACCGCCCCCCGGCGACGCCCCGCCGCTGTAGATGATGTCAAGCACGACGCCGCCGTGGCTGACCCACATCCGGCCGCGGCTTTCGTGCGCTTCAACATCGAATACGTCGCGCGATTCGTCGACCCGTCCGTTGCCGGCCGTGTCGATCACGAGGCGCTCGCGGTATTCGGTGCCGGCCTCGGTCCGGGCGAGGATGAATGGCCGGGGTTCGGCGTCTTCCGGACCGAGCGTCACCCAGCCGAACACCGGGTCCGCCTGCTCATCGGCGAACCGGCCGAACGCCCCGGGAAAGTCGTCCGGCAACTCCTCAGACCACTCGATCTGCGTGCCGCGTGGCGACCAGCGAAGCCGCCGCTCCGTTTCGGAAGGCAGAACCGGCTCGAGCGAAACCTCGGCCTTGGCGCCGGCGGCAGAATACTCGTCGGCGCGTTCGTCCGCGTCATCGTTCGGCGCAGCGCCTGCCGCCATGGCCAGCCCGGCTGCGCAAAACAGGAACGCCGAAACGCCCCTGGTTCGTGATGTCGGTGTTCGCGATGTCGCTGTCAATGTGAAGTATGTCATGGCCCCATCCTAACGGCCGGATGGTGCTGCAGATCATCAAAAACGACATTTCCCGGCTCCGCCCGGCCCATGCGAAAACACGTGCTGCCCCGCGACTGGCGCACACGGCCCGCCTGACCGGAGCCGCGTAAGAACCACCTTCCTGGCTGCCCAGTCGAACGTATCCGGGTCGAACGTATCGGAATCGAGTGAATCCCCGCCGAGCGAATCAAAGCGGACGGGCCGGAACCGCGGAGGTGGAGGACGGGGGTCGGAGGTCAGTCGGCGCTGATGGCGTTGGGGCCTTTGCCGGCTTTCTTTTCGTAGTGCCCGTCGCCGGCGCGTTCGTACTTCGTGAACCCGAGCCGGTCGAGATTCTTGTTCGACAGTTTCTGGTTCGTCGCGTGGTCCGAGTTGTCGCCGGGAATAATCGGCGCGGTGATGATCTTCCGCACCGGCTGGCCGGTCTCAGGATGCTCGGTCAGCGCCGGCTCGGACATGCGCTGGACGACCTCGAACGTCTCGCCTTCAGAACCGTCTTCATTAATGACCTGGTACACGTACGTCGGCATGGGATACTCCGACCCCGGAGTCGTGAAAATCAATCAATCGATCAATCGGTCCACTGCGGCTGTTCCGGCCCGGGCGCGGGGATCTCCGGCCGGTCGCGCAGCGCTTCAACAACGCACTGCAGCAATTGCGGCGGCTCGGGCAGACGACCGACACCCACCGACCGGCACGCCTGCCAGCCCGATCCCGGGGCCAGCACGCCGAACCCGTCCTCGCGCAACAGCCCGACATTGCGCTGCGTCGCCGGCTGGTTCCACATCACCTCGTTCATCGACGGGGCGAGTAGAACCGGCTGTTTCGTGCGGTCGACCCCTGCCGTGACGAGACTCACCACATCGTCGGTCCGCCCCGTCGCCAGCCGGCCGAGCATGTCCATCGTGCATGGCGCGAGGAGCATCAGTTCCGCCGACCGCGCCAGCGAGACATGCTGCGGGTCCTGCGACTCCACATGCGTCCACTGATCGGTGTACACCGGCCGGCCCGTCAGGGCCTGAAACGTCAGCGGCGAGATGAACCGCGTCGCCGCCTCCGTCATCAGCACGGTGACCTGTGCCTCGGCCTGGGCGAGCGCGCTGACCACCCACCCCATCTTGTAGCAGGCGATCCCGCCGCTCAGCCCGATAATGATCGATCGGCCGCGGCAGACCTCAAGTGATGGATTCGTCCACTGTTCCACAGACGCTCACCATTCAAATCATGCGTCAT
>SLJD01000167.1 GCA_007135295.1 Phycisphaerales bacterium | reverse complement strand
TCATCGCGGCAGTTGAACCGGCTCGCGCAGCGGGCGTTTCTCGCGCTCGGCCGGACCGGCTCGTTCATGTCCAACGCGTCGGGCGACATCGCCATCGCATTCTCGACCGCTCAGCGGATCGCTCATGAAAGCGACCGGCGGACTGATGCGGTTGAAGACGTTCGCAACGACAGCGTCAGTCCGCTGTTTCTCGGTGCGGTCGAAGCCGTCGAGGAGTCGGTCTACAACGCCCTGACGACGGCGGAGACGATGACCGGCCACGAAGGGATGACGATTGACGCCCTGCCGCTCGATGCGCTGCGAGAATAATCGATCGGTTCAGGATGCCTTTCTCACGGCGGGGCTTGCGCCGGTTCGTCGGCTCGCTTCCATCCGCATTCCGGGCAGCCGCTGTCAGGATTGCCCTGAAGATCGTATTCACACCGCGGACACACACCGGGCTTGCGATACCGATATCGGAACCGGGCGACGGCGCTGAGCGCGACTACGGACACAAACGCCACGATCGCTGAACTCGCGCCGGGCAGCAAGTGTGACCAGACCACCACGGGAACAAGCGACCAGCCGTAGACAAAAGCCAGGCTGCGCAGCCATCGCGTCTGCCAGAGGAGTGGCACCACGATCAGCGAAACAGCCGCAGCAACGTACAGGCCGACGATCGTCGCGAAGTAGACAAAGAAGGCGGCGTAATTCGGCGACTCAACCGCAATGAAAATGTATGCCGACGTCCATGCGAGCACCAGCGTCCCCGTCACGACCGCACCGAGCAGTATGATGACACGGAGAATGTCCTGCATTGGTACCTTCGCAGTTCACGTCCCTGCTGTGGGGTGCTTCCACCCGCATTCCGGGCAGCCCGAGTGGTATCGCTCGCGCAGATCGTACCGGCATTGCGGACAGAAAGGGTAGGGATAACGAGGGGCATCGATCGGAAACCGGCTTGCGCACCATCGCGTCGCGAAAGCCCTCCGTGCAATACCTTGGGCTCGCATGGCTCTGTCAAGGTGGCGTTGTCCGCTCTGTCATGCCGGCCCGACTGTCCCTGCCTACTGTGCCGCGAGTCGCCACGTGCCGTCGGCGTCGCGTTCGACCGCGCGGTAGAGCGTATCGCGTTCAACGGGGCGGAAGCCCGCTTCGCGGATGGCCCGACAGAGATCGGAAACCGACGCTTCCTGATGCGTGGTCGGCCCTTCGACCTTCGTGATGTCGTACCACACGACCGTGCCGTCGATGTCATCCGCGCCGTTCTGAAGCATGAACTGGGCCATCGCCAGCGTCTGCATGATCCAAAACGCCTTGACGTGCGGGAAGTTGTCGAGCATCAGCCGGCTGATCGCCAGCGTGCGTAGATTCTCCAGACCGCTCGGCCCCGGCAGGTGCTCAAGCTCGCTGTCATCCGGGAAGAACGGCAGGGGGATGATCGTCTGGTGGTACCCGCCGACCGGACGCGACGGATCGCCGGGGGGCGTCGGCATTGCGGCGCCGGGCCTGGTCAGCACGACCGGCCCCGGCCAGTCGTCGAGTGAGGTCGGCAGCGACTCGCCGGTCAGATCAGGGGCTTCGCAGTCGCCGTCGATCCCGTAGCCGATCCGGTGCAGGGCGATGTCCTGCGCCCGGCGGAGGATCTCCATGTGCACGATCCGCTCGCGACGCTGATCGACGTGGCCGTACAGCATCGTCGCGTTTGAATTGAGGCCGATCTCGTGGGCGGCCTTGTGCACATCAAGCCACTTGTCAGCTTTGATCTTGCCCTTGAATGCTTCGTCGTGCACGCGGTCGTCGAACACTTCCGCGCCGCCGCCGGGCAGCGATCCGAGCCCCGCGTCCTTGAGGTCCTGCAGCACGGCCTTGATGCCTTCGTAGCCGTCCCGGCCCCGTTTGCTGATCTTGGCGAGGTGCACGACTTCCACGGCGGTGAACGCCTTGATGTGCAGGTGCGGGGCCGCCTCGCGGATGGTCGCGAGCATGTCGGTGTAATAGTCAAACTTCAGCCACGGGTGCAGGCCGCCGACGATGTGCATCTCCGTCGCGCCGGCCTGGACGGCCTTGTGCGTTTCCTCGCGGATCTGCTCGACCGAATACTCATACGCGCCGTCGTCGCCCTTCTTGCGGTGAAACGCGCAGAACTGGCAACTCAGCGCGCAGATGTTCGAGTAATTCAGGTGCCGGTTGATGTTGTAGTACGCCACATCGCCGTGCATCCGCCGCCGCACGAAATCCGCCAGCGAGCAGACCGTCCAGATGTCCGGCGTCTCGTAGAGCAGCATGCCGTCTTCGATCGACAGCCGGCGGCCTTCGCGGACCTTGTCGACAATCGGGCGGAGCCGGTCGTCGGTGAGCGGGACCAGGGATGGTTCTGCGGGGCTCTGATCGGCGACGGGGCTGGGGGACGCGGGCATTGGCAACTCCTGCATTCAGATCACGCCGGCGGTTCAATGGCCTCCACGGTCAGCCGCGGATTCGGACTGGCCGCACACGGCGGATTGTGAAAAGAATCACATGACGGCAATCCATGATAGAGCCCCCGTTGCGGGCTGTCATGACCGCCGCGACCGGCACAACCGGCCCGGTTCGCGCCAATCGCCCGGTTTTTCGAGACTTCCGGACCGGTATCTTCAGCCGTCGCCCCGCCGCGTCGATGCCTTTTTGCAGAACAGAAGGTTGGAGCAGGGAGAGAAGACCGCGCTCGGCTGCGCGCCCGGTCGAGGGCCTCGCCGAGGGAAAGGGACGCCATGCACGATTCACACGACGACCGCCGTCCAGCCGATGACACCGCCGCCACCGCTTCGCCGGACCATGCGGTTCCCTCCGAAGCGCAGTCGCCGCCCGCCGGCCAGCCCCCGGCTGAGAGCGTGTCGTCGAACGTCGGCGAGGACGTCATGGACATCATCGCTGACGTCGAGCATCACCTTGAAAAGATGCGCAACGTTCAGCAGCATCAGGAGCAGGAACTCGCCAGTCTCGCCGAGCGCTCTGAAGCCCTGAGCCGCTCCGAAGCCGAACTGCGCGAGCAGCTTCAGCGGTTCACCGAGCAGCAGGAGTCGCTTGAATCCCGCGAAGCGCAACTCGCCGAGCAGCGCGACCATTTTGAACAGGAACGCGCCGCCGAGCAGTCCCGCCTCGAAGAACAGCGCCGCGCCCTCGACGACGACGCCGCCCAACTCCGCCAGCATGAACAGTCGCTCGATGAGCAGCGGCGGGAACTCGATGCGGAGCATGAAAGAGTCAAAGCCGAGGTCGAGCGCCGTGACGCGGACCTCACGCAGCGCGAGCAGGCCCTCGCTGACGAACGCGCCCGGCTTGAGCAGCGGGAATCCGAACTCGAATCCGGCCTCGCCCGGCTTGAAGACGACCGACGCGAACTCGAACAGCGCCGCGACGAACTCGAACAGCAGAATGCTGAACTGATCGGGCAGCGCGATGAACTGCAGCAGCGAGTCGATCGCGCTGAATCGAACGTCGGCGAACTCGTCACGAAACTCGAAAACGCCGAGCAGCAACTCGCCGACCACCAGAACCGTCACGCCGAAGCAGACGAACAATACCGCGCGCTTCAGGCCCGCCTCGACGAGACCGAGGCCGAGGCCCGCCGGCTGACTGCCGCCCGCGATGAATTGCAGCAGTCCCTGCAGGAACGCGACCGTCAGCGAGCCGACGCCGAACAGCGCTCGCAGACGCTTCAGGGCCAGTTGAACGACGCCCAGGCCGAGGTCACGCGCCTCACGCGCGAGCGCGATGAGCTCAGCGACTCGTCCGAACAGCACAAGCAGCAGCTTGCCGACGCCGAGACCGCCCGCCGCGAACTCGAATCGCAGCGTGACGAGGCGCAGAAGCAGGTCGAACAGCTCGCCGCCGAGCGCGATGAACTCCGCCAGTCGCTTGATGAGGCGGAAAAGCAGCTTGCCAAGCATCAGGAACAGATTCAGACCGGCCAGCAGAACCTTGAAGCGAAGACGGCTGAGCTCGCCGAGTCCGACCGCAAACTCAAGCTCGCCGGCGAGAAACTCACGGAACTCTCCCAAGCCCTGCAGGACCAGGCCCCGCGTCTCGAACAGGGCGCCGCGGCAATGGCCCAGGTCGAGCAGCAGCAGCGCGAGATCGATCAGCTCACCGAAGAGCTTGCCGCGCTCAAAGCATCCGGCAAGTCGCAGGAGATCGAACGCAAGGACGCGCGCATCGCCGAGCTGACCGAAGCGCTGCGTCAGGCGCGCGGCCAGCGGGTCGGCGAAGAGGACCTCGAAGAACGCGAACTGCGCATCGCCGAACTCAATGAACAGATCGGCCAGCTTCTGACCGCGCTGGAGAAAGCCAATCTCAAGGCCGAGCAGGCGTCGAGAAAACTTGACGAGCAGCGGAATGCCCAGCCCGCCGCCGCCTCGTCGGATGAACTCGCCGCCCGCGACGCCCGCATCGCCGACCTGACGACGCGTCTTGAAACAGTGCAGTCGCAGCTTGATGACGCGACGGCCGAGGCCGAGCAGGGCCGCGCCGACACGGATGAAGAAAACGCCGCCCTTCAGCAGCGTGTCACGGAACTCGAAGCCGAACTCGAAGACGCCCGCGCCGAAGCCGCCCAAGCCGCCGCCGGCGATTCATCAGGCGACGAAGCGAAGCGCCAGCAGTTGCGCGACAAGGCGGAGATGATCCGCGAAGCCGCTGTTCATCTCCAGCGGCGTCGCGACCGATTGCAGCGCGTCCGCAATGCGGTCAACCGGCGGCGGCGCGATCAGCAGGACGTGCATGATCAGCATCAGCAGCACGAAGCGTCCGCGTCATCCATCGCCGCCGAACGCGAAAAACGGGCCGAGCAGCTTCGTCAGATCGAAACGCAGCGGGCCGCCCTCGCCGAAGCGCAAACCGCCCTCGCCACGTCCGAGCGGGAAATGATCCGCCGGTGGGCCCGGCCGCGGGCGCTGATCGTCCTCGTCTGGACGATGGTTCTCATCACACTCTGCAGCACGTTCGGCTGGTTCGCCGCCAGTCACTTCTTCCCCGCGACCGTCGCCGCCACCGCAGACGTCGAAGCGCGGCCGCGACCGGGGCAGACCCTCAGCGATGAACAACTCGAGAACTGGCGACAGACGCACGTGGAAATGCTCGAAACCGACCGCTTCCAGGAAACGCTCGCCCGTCGCATGGCGGAGCGGCGGCTCGATGACTACCGCAACGCCTCCGCCGTCTCAACCCTCATTGATGAACATCTGTCGGTCGACGACTCGGCCGGCGACACGCTGACGCTGACGCTCGCGGGCACGCACCGCGGACAGGTGCAGATCGTGCTCGACACCATCGCGTCGACGCTCGCCACCGAATCAAGCCGGCAGATGAACCGGGGCGTCGATCAACCGCGGACCATCGTCGCCGGCGAACGCCGCGAAGCCGGCCGCGTGCGATACGCCACGCTCCAGCCCAAACCGCTTGAAGACGACCGGCTCCTTTACGCGGGCGTGATCACCGCGGGCGGGCTCGGCGTGAGTCTGCTGCTGATCTGGTTGATCTATTCGCGGCTGCTCCGCGCCAAGCGCCTCTTCGACGCCGGCCATCTCGAACACGCCATGTAACCGCAACGCGAAACCGCAACGCCGTCACGCGCTGTCAGGAGTTGTGTGCGACCGACCTGACAGCGCGTTCCGCTGCGCTGGTATGATCCGCACAGCCCGTCGCGACTCATCCAGCTTGCGGGAGGAACCGGCCATGTCACGCGAAACGACCATCGCCGAGCCGCGCATCACCGACAAGGCGATCCAGTACCACGTGCTGGGGGCCGCCCTCGGCGTCTCCGTGTTCATCGTGACGATCCCGCTGCTGATCATCATCGTGCCGCTGGCGAACTGGTATTACCGCCTGTATTTCGGCCGCATGCGTATCACGCTGACGAACCGCTCGCTCAAGGTCCTGCGCGGCATCATCTCGACCGAAGAAAAAACCATCCCGCTCGACAAGATCACCGACATGGCGATCTATCAGGGCCCGCTCATGCGGTGGATGGGGATCAAGGGCGTGCGGGTGGAGACCGCCGGCCAGACGAGCGAGAGCGGCGCGCTGGTCACCCTCATCGGCCTCGAAAACCCCGAGCAGTTCCGCGACCACGCGCTCAATCAGCGCGACGCCGTCGTGGACGGCGACGTCGCAGCCGGCGATCACAGCGCCAGCACCGCCCGGGGCGAGCCCGCGTCGGACGCAAGATCTTCCGTCCAGTCACCCGAGCAGGTATCCGACCCATCCTCGGACCGGGCCGTCCTGACCGACATCCGCGACACCCTGCAACGCATCGAGCAGCACCTCGCCGACCGCGCTTCAGCGCCCCCGCATGAGCCGTCAAGATCGAAGTCGTAGCCGCCGGCGTTTGATTGCGCTCAAGCGACGTTCCATCACCCGACCCGCTTCACCCGCAACACCATGGCCTTCCGGTTCTTCCGACGATTCCGCATCGCGCCCGGCGTGTCGCTCAACCTGAGCAAGCGCGGCGGGTCGCTGTCGTTCGGCCCGCGCGGGGCGAAGGTCACCGCGGGGACAAGCGGCATCCGGCGGACCGTCAGCGTGCCCGGCACCGGCCTGTGGTACACGCAGCACACGCCGCGCCGCACGACGAAAGGCCGCGCCGCACGCCGCGGCCGGTCCGCCGAAGACCACCCG
>SLJD01000002.1 GCA_007135295.1 Phycisphaerales bacterium | reverse complement strand
GTTTACCTGTCCTGATCAGTGATGTCGACAAGCCATGTCGTCGCCTGCGTGCTGAAGAGCAGATGTCCGGCTTCGACTGCAACCGATCGGATCGGATCTTCGACCGAGCGGATGTCTATATCGCTGATGAGTCGGCCGTCATCGTCCGCAATGTACAGCACGTAACGGTGGACCATGCGGCGTTCGTCGCTGTCACCGACGCGTTCCTGCCGGCTGCGAATCTGGTTCAGGACAATGAGCCGGCCGTCGGCGTGGACCACAGGCAGGCGGAACTGCCGATCCTCGCTGACGACGAGCCGTCCGGTGAGCTCGCCATCGGGATTGAATCGGGCGAGTTCCTCATGAAGCTGAACGAGCGCATCGCCATCGAGCATAGCGACCTGCACGAGTTCGCTTCGGCTCCAGTCGCCGTCAAGTTCCTCGTCGAGCCGGGCGCCGGCTGTGCCGCGATCGGCATGGAGGAACCGCATCGCGTTGTTTTCGTCAGCGAGTAGCACATGATGGCCGATCATCCAACTATCAACCGCCTGCCGGGCGCGTTCTGAACCGTTCGACCACGCCACGCGGCCGGTGAGCAGTTCGCAGACTTCCACCCCTGCTCCGCTGCGGTACGCGACAATGCCGAGCGGTCCGATCTCCATCCAGTGGATTGGCTGGTCATCGAGCGGTGTGTGCGACTGGACTGTCCGCCCGGTGTCGGGATCCAGGGCCACGAGCCGCCCCGTTTGAGCGCGGCCGCCTTCCTGCGGCGGCTGTTCGCTGCCGGCCAGGACAATGCCCCACGACCGTGTATCAGCAAGGTGGACCTGCCCGAGCACGCCGTCGCGCGTCCAGAGCAATGTTCCGTCGCTCAGGTCGAAACACGCAATAGAGCCGGTGCGGCGGACGATCAGCACCTTGTCATCAAGCACTACCGGCACCGCTTCACGCGGGTCGAACGGCCGACCATCGGGCAAGTGAATCTGCGTGCCCTGCGGCGGCTCGACGAGGCGATCCCCGTCGTCGAGGAGCCGGCTGAGCCGGCTGGACACCCACTGCTCCTCGCCGGTCTGCGGATCAAGGAGCATGATGCGCGGGTTCACGCCATGGCCCTGCAGCCACAGAACCACGCCTCGCTCATCGCTGCGCAGCAGCTCGACGGATGATTCAGCGTCGGCCCGCCAGGCGGTCTGCCCTTTATGAACATCAATCGCACGGATGGACTCGCCGGTGTGAATGATCGCCAGCCCGTTGTGCCGGCTGGGGTGCGTCGGCTGCTTCGGCTTAAGCAGTCGCCCGCTCCAGGTCCGCTCGGCTGATGGCTGCACATTCCAGGCAGAGGGATCGGTCGTCTCAACGCCGGCACTCTGCGATGAGTCCCCGGCCAGTCGTTCGGGCACCCGATCCTCGCCGTACTGCCGGCTGAACCACGCATGAAGTTCATCGCGTTCATGATCGGCAAGTGCGTCGCCCGCAGCGTCAACGTACCGCTCGAGCAGATCGACCGCTGCATCGGGCCGAGTGTGTGACAACAGGCGATACGCATGTTGCACGTTGGCAAGCACTTCATGTGGCTTCGGCTCATCGCCAACTGCATCAAGCGCCTGGGCCGCGGCTTCTACCGCTGCCGGCGCCAGCGGGTACTGATCGAGAATCGCCAGGAAATCTCCCGGTCCGGCATCATCCGGAAGCGCGTCGAACGCGGCCCACGCGTCATCAGCAATATCCTCGTACAGGTTGTCGCCGTGCCTGCCGACCAACTTGAGTTGATAGGCTGCCGCCCAATCACTCGCCGGCCGCCGCACATCGTCCACTTCCCGTTTGAGCCGCCGAAGTTCGGGCTGCTCAAGAATGCGCTGGTACACCCGTATCGCGGCGGCGGGGTCATGTGTTTCGATCCACCGCCCATGGGCGAGTGAATGCTCGACCTGCTGCTCAGGCTCGACGGCAATGTCCGACATGAGCGTGTGTATGGTTTCGCCGGCTTCAATCGGTTCTTCGCCGGTCTGAAGCAGTTCCGGCGAGACATTGAGCAGGAGAGTGAACAGTCGCTCAACATCGTCGGGATGTGGCTCGACGAGGTCGTCCATCCGATCGGCGGCTATCTGCGCGCCTTCTAGAACAAGTGCCAACTCCTCAGCGCGAAGTCCGAGTTCGAGCAGCGTCATCGCTGGGTCGGGATGATCCGGCTCTTCGTCAATCTGTCGCCGGATCATCGCTTCGGCGACGCGGAGCGGCATGTAGGATTTGAGCCGGCTCGGACCGGCGACGAGCAGTTGCTCGTCGAAGACCAGCGGGTTGCCCGTCGCATCCGGCAGATGCGCCCGGATCTCGCCGGTGGATCGGTCGACAAAGTACTGGCCCTCACGGGTCGGGATGACCAGCAACTCCTCGCCGGCCTGCACGCGGCCGTACAGCGTGGCGTCAGCGGCGGGTGAGTCATCCTGCGGAAAGACCCAGAGCGGTTCCTCGAGATGATCGACGTGAAATGCGCGGATCTGCGAGCCGACGGCGAACAGCATTTCCTCATCGCCGACGAGGTATCGCGCATCACCCCACGTCGTACCACGGCCGAGCCGATACGTCGCCAGTGGGTCGCCGAGTTCCGGATCAGCAATCACCATGCGGCTATTGCGGCCGTGCTCAATCATCGCAAGGCCGTGGCGGGTCATGATTGGCGTCGTGACTTCCCATGGCATGCGCTGGGTGGTGCCCGGATTGATCGGCACGGGGTATCGCCGAAGCCATTGCACCTGTCCTGTCGCTGCGTCGAGGCGGGCCATCGCTCCCACGGCTGACTCGAGAAACAGGCTGCCGCTGTCATGGATAAGGCTGGAGAACGGCCGGGCGAGGTTCGTTCGAACACCGCCACTGGAAGCGATGTGACGCAGCCAGGCAAGCGAGCCGTCTTCAAGATCCAAGGCGACGACATACGTGCTGCTGACGTTCTGCCGTGAGACGCGGCGAGCAACGAGATGAACGCGATCATCAGCGATAAGGGGCCGGCCGTGAGCGAACAGGCCGTCCAGCTCATCGTCGTCGCCGATTTCACTCAACTCGACCTGCCAGCGGAAAGAACCGCTCTCCGCGTCAAGGCAGACCACCTTGCCGCTACTCGACCGGTGGTGGGTGTGCGCATGGCCTGTCAGCGTGACAAGCGTTCGGCCCTTGACGTCGAACATGTTCAGGTCACCGGCCACTTCACGGCGATTGTCAATGATCGACATGTGCGATCGTTCGGTATACGACCATCGTTCATGATGGCTGTGACGGTCGATGGCGCGGATGGTGTGACCTTCGTTGATGAATACCGTCCGCTCATTCATGGCCGGCGAAACCGTCAGAAGCCGCGCATTGACCCGATCAGCCGGCGGGTCGGCGTCGGGCTGCTCGTCCTCATCCTCGTACTGCCTGCGGTATAGACCTTGCTCCAGCGGAATCGTCCAGATCGGCTCGCCGACCAGTTCTTCAACTGCCGTCGGTGCAAAGGGATCAAACACCGTTGAGACGGTCAGTCCGACAGGCTTCGGAGCGGCCGCTTCCAGACCATCAAGCTCGGCGAGAAACGGCTTGGCCTCATTCTCGTCGATTCGCGCCATCTCATGGCGCGCCCGCGCCACGTCACTGTCTTCGCCGGCGAACCATCCCGCAACGCCACGCATGGACCAGTACTGCAACCGTGTTCGGGAGGACTGCTCGGCGAGATCCGGATGTCCCTCGAGTTGCGCCAGCCAGAACCGGGCCGCATCGAAACGCGCCTGTTCGACAGCCTGCTGGCTGAGTTGGAACAGCGCGTCCAGGCCCGGCCTCGTCAGCGGACGCGACCATGCAAGTCGTTCCAATTCTCCGCGGTTGAGCAGGCGTTCAGCCTCGGCCTGTTCGATCAGTCGGTACCGTTCAAGCAGTTCGTCATCGCGGCGAAGCGTCTGCATCACCCGGAGGCGGGCGGCGGTCAGTTGCTCCGGCCGGCCCGCGCTAACCGGCATGAGCCGCATGGCGTATTCGTCCAGGATCTCCTGGTACAACCGGGCCGCTTCGCCGGTGTTGTCATCCCGCTGATCGCCGGCCCGCTGAAACAATTCCCAGGCCCGCGGCGAATCATCAACGTAAACCGGGTTTTCCTGCTGGCCGGAAGCCGGTTGCATGATCGCCAGCAAAGACACAACTGCAGTTATCACAGCCCCGGCCGTCCGACGGCCACGGCCATGTTGGCGATTCGGCCGGCATTGACACAACGACCAAACGTTCCGGCCGGGCCGGCACTTCCATGGGTGCAGCAGGGATTCAGCGAACACAAACAATCTCCGATAATCGGCGAAGTTTGCCGGAGACTCGTATCTGTCGTTCATCACATGCATGGTAGGAAGGCGGACTCAAGTGCGACGGCGAGACGGACGACGCTGGTTGTACAGCCCCTGACAGGGGGGCAGGCAAGGCAGTCCAGGGAATTTCGATCCTCGCTCGCCGGTTGAATAAACATCGCCGGGCCGATTCGCACGTATTGCACACTCGGCCGACCCGAAGCGGCCCGGGGAACAGCCGGGATTCGCACGAGGGGGACCGCGGAGCTGTGAAGGAACAACCATGTTCACTGCCATTCATCCGCATCGCGATCCGCTGCATCATCCGTTGTTCCTCGCGGAGCAGAAGGCTTCAAAAGACCGGGCCAGGCGGGTCACCGTGCTGCTGGTAGGAATTGTGGTGCTCAGCATGGTCGATCTTGTGATGACCTTGTCTTATCTTCGGACGATTGGCATGCATGAGGCCAACCCGATTGCGGTCATGGTCATCAACTCGACCAACTCGGCGTTCTCACTCTCCTGCTTCAAGGTCCTGACGGTCTTGGTCGCAACCTGGAGTATGTTCCGTATCCGGACCCACCTCGCCGGAGAAGTGGCTGCATGGCTCGGTCTGGTCATCCTGACAGCGCTTTCCGTACAGTGGCACCTGTACGCCGCCCACTTCGCTGAGCCCGAAGCTCTCTCACTGGTCTTCGCCGGCGCGTATGACGACATCTGGGTTCGGCTCGACTGAGCAGACGTCCGGGGGTATTCTCCGGGCATGTGTCGGTTGATCCACCGTTTGCGATCCGCTGTTGCGATGGCCAGTTTCTGCGGCGCTGCTGCGCTGACGGCCGGCTGCGCCCTGACGCCGGCACCATCGGTTGAGGTTGTCAACTTCCAGCCCGGGCGGTCCACCGACGAGGCCGCGATGTACCACATTACCATCGAAGTATCAAACCGAAGCGGTGAAGAGATCGGCCTGCATGAAGTGACGTACTCCGCATCGGCTGCTTCCGTTGCTGTGTATGACGGCCGATGGGCCTCACCCGCGACGCTGGCGCCGCACGACTCCACCCGCTTCGATCTGCCGGTCGTCTTTCTGCTCGCGGACGAGGACATCGCAGCACCAACACCTGACGCGATCGAGGTCAGCGGCTCCATTGAATACACCACGCCGGATGAATTCGCCCGCGCACTGCAAGATGCCGGCCTGAGACGGCCTCGGGCCCGGTTCTCCGGCGTGGCGTCGGGGGAAGACGCGGAAGTTGCCGGCGCCCACGCCGACTGAACGACTGCCTGGTCCGGCGGCTTCCCCGGAAATTTCAAACGGTCAGTCATCGCGCGGGTCGAGCAGCTTCATTGCACCGATGCCGACCCGGTGCAGGTGGTCAAGCGAAAACACAAGGTAATCCCAATCCTCACGATCGATGCTACGCACCACGTACGTGCCAGACATCAGTTCGGCACGCTGTCCGCGCTGGCCGATCTGCTGCTGTTGGACGCTTTGCTCAGTGCTGACGAGAGCCACGTCGCGCCGATCGATCTCCGCAGCGAAGGCGCCCGGCTCGAGCAACTCCATGGGACGACGCCGGCTCCGCGGCCGCCAGACCGCCATCGTCGCTTCGGCCGGGTGCCAAAAGATGAGCTGATGGTTCACCTCGCGCTGAACCGGACGGGTGACGGTCGAGTTCATGGTCTGATACGCCGTGTCCGTCGTTGCGCCATGGGCGAGGGTCTGCCCCTGTCGGGACTGACGAAAGGCGACATAACTCGATGCATTGGCGTGTATGGCACTCAGCACATCGCCGTCAAGGCGAAGCACAAACAGCCAGTCATCCGCATCAGACCAGACCGGCATGAGCCAGTCGCCGCCCTCGGCCGGCATGGTCCATTCATCACCGTCACGGGTTCGCACGACAAGTTCGTAATGCTCCCCGTCAATGGCCCGCCGCGACCACGCGAGGTGGCCGTTGTGGCTGAACGTAGCGAATGCGTTGACGTACTCGTCCTGCACGAGCCAGTCGACCTCGCCGGTATGCCAGTGCGCTTTGCCGATCCATCGTGAGCCGTCGTCCTGCGGGGCTTCGATCAGAAAGCCGCGATTGTCGGCGCTTCGCCCGAGCAGCGTCGCTTCGGAAACGCTCGCGACGAACTCGATGGCCCGTTGGTCACGTTCCGGGTCCGCGTCATACAGCACGCGATGAATCTCGACGCGCGTCGCCGACGGCGGCTCAGCATCCGGCTCGGCAAGTGCGGTGCTCCATGTCGGCGCGATGCCCGCCTGTGTCGCGACAAACTGGCCATCCGGGCTCGGGAGCGGTAGGGAGAAGGAGTCGAAGTCCACCAGGCCGAACGGCCGGATCCCGGCTCGCGCGATCCATGACTGCCCGGGATTCGCCGGACGATTCACCGCGCCGTCGACATTGAACCCGCTTCCCGCGTCCATGGCCGAGGTCGACGAGC
>SLJD01000350.1 GCA_007135295.1 Phycisphaerales bacterium | reverse complement strand
TCGGTCATCGTTTCGGGGCCGAACCACCTCATCCGGACTGGTCGAAATCGCCCCGCGGCACAGACAGGGCCCGGCGCTCAAGCAACGACCCCTCAAGCCGGTACATGTCAATCAGGGCCTGGCGGTATGACACCTGCGCGCGGACTTCGTCGATCTGCCGGTCGAGGTAATCGCGCTGGGCCTGGGCGACGAGCAGCGCGGTCGACGTGCCCGCTTCGAACTTCTCCATCTCCGCCCGCAGCGCCTCTTCCTGCAACTCGCGGGTGGTGCGGCTGGCGTCAATCTGGTTGACCAGCCGCTCGACCTCGACGTAGGCGCTGCGGACGTCGGCTTCGATCAACTGCTGGAGGTTTTCCAGACTCCGGGCCGCCTGCTGACGCTGAAGCCGCGCGCGGCGGTGATCGGCTTCCTGTCCGCGCCGACCAAGGACCTGCTCCAGCCGCACCCCGACCGTGAAGTCGTACGCCGGTCCGTCGACGTCCCGCGCCGCCGAGGAGAACGAGTCCGCGAACCCGCTCTTGCCGAGTGTCATGAACAGGTCGAGTCGCGGCAACAAGCCGTTTCGCGTCTGGACGACCTCGAGCCGCCCCTGTTCCAGCCGCAGCCGCGCCTCGTGCAGTTCGGGGCGGTACTGCATGGCGACAGCGACGTGATCAGCCATGTTGTCGAGTTCCGCCGGCTCTACGCCGGGCTCATCAGCCGTTTCGACCGGTCGCCGCCACTGTCCCTGTTCACGCGGGTGAATGAGGCGAATCAACCGAAGGCGGATCTGTTCGACTTCGCTGCGGGCGTCAATCAGGTCCTGCTCGCGCAGCGCCACTTCGACCTGCGCGGCGGCTCGTTCCGCTTCGGGCAGGACGCCGACTTCGATGCGCTGGTCGGCGACGTCCAGTTGCTGGCGAGCAAGATCGAGGCCGCTTTCGAAGATTTCCAGTTCCCGCACCGCGAGCACATAGTCCCAGTACGTCTGCTCAACGTCGGCAACGAGCGCTTCGGTGAAGCCGCGCAGTTCGTATTCCGAAGCCAGCGTATCGAGCTCCGCCAGCCGGATGTTGGCCAGGTTCACGTCCCGGTTGAACCCGCGGAGCAACGATTGCGTGACGGATACGCCGGCCCGCACGCTGTGCTGATTGGGCGTGCGGTCCGAGTACATCCGGTCATGCCACAGCCCGAGTTCCACATCGGTCCCGGTCGGAAGCAACTGGCTGATGCCCACGTTGAACCGGTTGTCCTGCCCCTGAACGGAGAAGCGCTCGCCGGTCGCGCGGGAGACCTGCTCCGCCCTCTCGCGACTGAGTGCCGCCTCGGCGAACACGGTCGGATCGAACTGCGCCCGCTCGAGGTCTTCGAAGGTCCCGGCGATGACCGGTTCAAGCTGCTGGACGGCCAGGTCGCGGTTGTTTGCCAGCGCCTGGAACACCGCTGATTCGAGTGACAGCTCGATCGGTTCGCGGCTGACCTCGGCTTCGTCCTGTCCCGACTCCGCGGGCGGATCGCGATCGGCCCCGTACCGCATGCCGGTCTGGCCGTCGCGCGTCGCCGTGGCTTCATGCGGCGATTCCGACTCGGCCCACGGCTGCTCGCCCGGCTGCTCATCAATCGAGATGTCCCACGGCGTCGGCTGCTGGCAGGCGCTGAGAATCACGACAGCCGGGAAGGTGACGATGAACGGACAGCGACGATTCACGATGCGAAGGACCTCTTCTTCTATTGACCTGGAAACACCAGCGAGCGGACGACGGCCGATAGCAGCACTTCCTACCCGGCGGCCTGTGATTCGTCCACCGGCTCAGGGCGCCTGGCGCCGTGGAACAGCGAATACACCGCCGGGATGACGAGCAGTGTAATCGCCGTCGCGCTGACCAGCCCGCCGATGACCGCCCGGGCGAGCGGGGCCTGCGCCTCGGCGCCTTCGCCCCAGCCGAGCGAAAGCGGCAGCAGCGCCAGAATCGTGGTCAGCGACGTCATGAGAATCGGCCGGAACCGCCGTGACGCCGCTTCCATCACCGCTTCGCGCGTGGCCAGGTCGCGGTCGCGCCGCAGGCGTGTCGCCTGATCGACGATGAGAATCGCGTTGTTCACCACGATGCCGCCGAGCATGATGCAGCCGATGAACGACTGGACGTTGAACGTCGTCTCGGTGATGAACAGCATCACCACCACGCCAATCGTCGCCAGCGGCACGGAAAACATGACGATCAGCGGGTCGCGCAGCGATTCGTACAGGCACGCCATGACCATGTACACGAGCAGCAGCGCGAGCACGAGACTGAGCAGCAACTCGCGAAACGCTTCCTGCTGGTCCTCGTAATCCCCGCCGATCAGAACTTCATAATTGGCCGGCACTGGGACATCGCGCAGCCGCTCGCGCACGTCCGCCGCGACCGATCCGAGATCCCGGCCGCTGATGTTCACGGAGACGGTGGCGATTCGCTGTTGGTTCTTGCGTTCGATCTGAATCGGGCCGCGCTCCGCTTCGAGACTGACCATGTTGCGCAGCACGACCTGCTCGCCCTGGTTGTTGGTGATCAGCAGGTCGAGTATCTCGTCGAGCTCAAGGTGCTCCGAATCCCGCAGACGGACGCGCATGGTCACTTCCCGGCCGGCGTCGCGGAACTCGCCGGCGCGTGACCCGGCGATGGCCGTCTCCAGCGTCCGCGCCAGCCGGGAGACCGACACCCCCAGGTCCGCCGCGCGATCCCGGTCGATGCGGAAGAGTTCCTGCGGCACGCCAGCTTCGCGGCTGAGTCGCACGTCCGTCACGCCCTCGACATCCTCGATGGCGTCGCTGACCGCGGAGGCGAGTTGATCGAGCGTGTCCAGGTCATAGCCGCGCACTTCCAGCTCGAGCGCTTCGCCCCCGCCGGTGCCCATGCGGAGCAGGAACAGCCCCTGCCCCTCGCGGGTGCGGATCGTCGCGCCGGCGATGCCTTCGAGCTTGTCGCGCAGATCGTCAGCGATATCCCCGCTGGAACGCTCTCGCTCATTGGCCGGCACGAGCGACAGCCGCAGTTCCCCCGTTGCTCCCGAACCGGGCCGGTACGAGGATGCGCCGATGCGAAGCACGGAGCCGGCGACTTCGGGCACTTCCCGGTCGACGATCGCTTCGATCTTACGCATCTGCCGGTCGATTACATCCAGCCGCGTGCCGACTTCCATCTCGGCATTGACGCGAACCTCGGCCTCGTCAGTCGGGGGCAGGAACTCCGCGCCGAGTTTCGGCACGAGCAGCAGAGACGCTGCAAACGCCGCCAGCGCGAACCCGAGCGTCAGTAGCCGGAACCGAAGCACCAGCGCCAGCACATCGCGGTAAGCGTGTTCAAGCTCATCAAACAACCATCCCGCCCCTTCGATCACGCCATGAACGAGCTTCGTCTGCGCAAAGCCCGAACTGCCGATCGGCCGAAGCATCCGCGAAGCGATCATCGGCACCATGGTCAGCGCCACGCCGAGCGAGCAGATCAGCGCGAACCCGACCACGTACGCCAGCGGCTTGAACATCATGCCCGTGATGCCTTCGACGAACACGAGCGGCAGGAAGATCACCAGCGTGGTGATGGTCGAAGCGATGACCGCTGAACTGACCTGCCCCGTGCCCTCCACTGCAGCGCGCGGGCCGTCCAGCCCGTCACGCTCCCGCGACCGGTAGATGCTTTCGAGCACCACGATCGCGTTGTCCACCATCATCCCCACGCCGAGCGCCAGGCCGCCCAGCGTCATGAGATTGAGCGTGAAGCCGCCGGCGTAGACCAGCGCGAATGTCGCGACGATCGAGATCGGGATCGCCACCGCGATGATGAACGTGCTGCGCACATTGCGCAGGAAGAACAGCAGCACGAGAATCGCCAGCGCGCCGCCGTACAGAATGGTCCGGCCAAGGTTCGCAATCGACCGCTCAATGTACTCCGACTGGTCGATGATCGGCATGAGGTTGAGCTGCGGGAAGTCGCGGTTGATCCGCTCGGCTTCACGCTTGACCTGCTCGGCGACCTCGACCGTGTTCGTGCCGGACTGTTTGCGCACGGCCAGCCGGACGCCCGGCTCGCCGTTGATCCGGATGATCTGGCTGATGCGTTCGTGCGTGTCGTCTATGGTGGCGATCTGACCGAGTCGGATGGTCGCCCCGTCGCGCACGGCCACGACGGTCTCCCGGACTTCATCAAGATCCGTGAACTCGCCGGGCGTGCGGAGAGTCACGTCGAACAGGCCGCGTTCGATCGATCCGGCCGGGACGTTCACGTTGGCCTCGCGGATGGCGTCGAGCACCTGGTCGAGCGGCAGTTGCAGCGCGCGGATCCGGTCGAAGTCGAGATTCACCTGAATCTCACGCTCCAGACCGCCCCAGACGTCCACCACCGCCACACCCGGTACGCGTTCGAGGCGGTGCTTGAGTTGATCGTCGATCAGCGTGCGAAGCTCGATCGGATCAAGCCGGCTTGAGACGCCGAAAAGCAGAATCGGAAACGACGACGGGTCGAATCGCCGCAATTGCGGCCGATCCGCATCATCAGGCAGACGCGGCAGAATGCGGTCGATCCGCTCCCGGACGTCGCTCGCCGCGGCATCGAGGTTCGTCCCCCATACGAAGCTCACACGGACGTTGCTGATTCCCTCGGCCGAGTTGGACGTCATCTCGTCCACCCCGGGCACCGCCGCGACGGCCTCCTCCACGCGGCGGGTAATGAGCTCTTCCATCTCCTCCGGGCTGGCGTTCTCGTAGTTCGTCGACACCGTCAGCGTCGGGTACTCGACCTCGGGCATGAGGTCGATCGGCAATCGAAGAAGCGAAAACGCGCCGAGAATCACGACGATGAGCATGACCATCGTCGTAAAGACCGGTCGCTTCACACTGAAGCCGGACGGGTTCACGATTCAGACTCCCCCGTCAACTCCGAATCACGCGACGCCGGCCCAGCGGCGGGGATGGCGTCGTGCTCCTCGACAACCCGAAGGGGCGAGCCGTCATCAAGCAGGTGCTGGCCGAGCATGACGACTTCCCCGGTGATTGACGGCTCAATCACCTGCACCGCGCCGCCCTGGACGATGCCGGTCCGGACCGGGATGAACGATGCAATCGGCTCCGTTCCGTCGCGATCGACGATAAACACGCCTTCCCGGCCTTCACGGCGGACGAGGGCTTGGCGCGGCACGACGCGGGCCTCGTCCACCCGGTCAAGCTCGACGACGACGCGGACGAACATGCCCGGCTTGAGCTTCTGACTCGGGTTGTCGATCCGGACTTCCACGCGGGCCTGACGCGACGCTTCACGGAACTCCGGCGATAGCCGCTCGATCCGCCCTTCGAACGATTCATCCGGATACGAGTCGCTGTGCACAATCGCCATCTGCCCCACACTCAGGCGGGCGTAGTCGCGTTCCGCGACATGCACAATCGCTCGAAGCGTGTCGATGTCGAGCGCCGAGACGATCGGTTCATTGGCCGACACCGTCGAGCCGTCGTCGACGAACCGCTCGCCAATCACCCGCGGGCCGTTCGGGTTGGACCAGCTTGCCCGGATCGTCGCGTACGAGAGGCGGACCTCAGCCCCGCGGACCTGGGCCTCCCGGCGGGCGACCTGCGCGATGCCCACCTGTTCCTGCGCTTTCCGCGCTTCAAGATCGGCCCGGATCGCATCGAGTTCGGATTCGGAGGTTACGCCGCGTTCGTACAGTTGGCGGATGCGTTCGAACTCCCGCTGGGCGATTTCGAGGGCGTTGCGGCTTTCCGCGAGATTCGCCCGGGCGACTTCCAGTTCCGCCCGCGTTTCCTCAAGGGCCTGGACGAACTCATCGGCTTCGAGCGTGGCCACCACCTGGCCGTGCTCCACCTGATCCCCGATATCGACATTCAGTTCATCAACGCGCCCGGAGATCTTCGGGGCAATGAGCGACCGCGCTCGCGGCTGGAGTGTCCCCGAGAGTGTTCGCAACTCACGCATGACGCGATGTTCAATCGGAGCAATCTCCACCGCCACGCTTGCGGAATCGTCGTTGTCGCGCTCGTTGTTGTTGCCGCCTGTGTTCAACTGCTGCCAGATCAGCCACGACACGCCGGCCAACGCGGCGATGACGAAGACCAGAAAGCCAAATTTGAAAGCAGATCTCATGTTCAGGCGGTTCCGATGGCGGTTCCGATGGGGGATTGGTCCATTGGACACAACAGACAGCCGACAGATTCACAGCAATGGCCTCGGAGATGACATTTTCCGACAGCATAGCCCGCGTTCCCTCACGTCAGCCGCCTGAGCCAGTCAATACGAATTCGCGGATGATACGGCCGTGAACGGTGTCTGTGTTTCACGACGGCCAGTCGTCCCGTGCAGGAAACAAAAGAAGCATGCCGACGTCACCCGGCATTGCTGAACATCGCTGCGCAGCCCCGGGGCTGCCCCGGGCCGCCATGCCATCCGATGGTACCGGCGTCAGGCGTTGGGGTTTCAACGCAAGCCCGCCGATGCCAGCATGTTCTGCGTCACGACGCCAGCAGTGATCGGTCGATTCAGATGATCACCCCCCTATACTGCCCACACGAACAATCGCCGCCAATCGGGGAATGCGACGGAAAAGCGTCTGGAAAAGAGTCCGCTCCTGATGCATGAGATCTTCGAGATCCCACCGCGATCACGCTTCGCTGCCGTTTCGATGCGCCAACCTGTGCTGCAGCGGCGGGCGGTGGCTCTGGCGGCCATGCTGTGGTCGGCGCTGCTGCTGACCACAGCCGGGTGCGGGCAATCGGCGGTGGA
>SLJD01000410.1 GCA_007135295.1 Phycisphaerales bacterium | reverse complement strand
GGCTTCGGCGCACGGCGTCGGAGACGGCGCGGACGGCTTCGCTCTGGCCGACCAGCCGATGCCGCATCGCGTCTTCCATGCGCAGGAGTTTTTCGCGCTCGCTTTCGATGAGGCGCGAGACGGGGATGCCCGTCCAGCGGGAGATGATCTCGGCGATCTTCTCCGGGTCGACCTCTTCCTTGACGAGCGTCTGGCCCTGCTGCTGGCGTTCGCTGAGCGTGCGTTCCGCTTCTTCCAGCCGCTTTTCGAGTTCGCGCAGGTCGCTGTACTGAATGCGGGCGGCCGCTTCGAGATCACCGCGCCGCTGGGCCTGCTCGAGTTCGGTCTGCTTGTGGTCGATCTCGGCCTTGACGGCCTTGATCTCGTCGAGGTCCTTCTTTTCATCCTCCCACTGTGCAGTGAGCTGGCGGTTGCGCTCGTTCAGGTCGGCGAGTTCTTCGTCGACCTTCTCCAGGCGCTTCTTCGACTCGGGATCGTCCTCGAGCTTGAGCGCTTCGCGCTCAATCTCCATCTGCATGATGCGGCGGCGAAGTTCGTCAAGCTCGGCCGGCATCGAGTCGTTCTCGATGCGAAGCTGCGAGGCGGACTCGTCGAGCAGGTCAATCGCCTTGTCCGGCAGGAAGCGGTCAGCGATGTAGCGGTGGCTGAGGCGCGCGGCGGTGACGAGCGCGCCGTCCTGGATGCGCACGCCGTGGTGCGCTTCGTACCGACCCTTCAGGCCGCGCAGAATCGCGATCGTGTCCTCGACGCTCGGCTCGCCGACGTAAATCGGCTGGAAGCGGCGCTCGAACGCAGCGTCCTTTTCAATGTGCTTGCGGTACTCGTCGAGCGTCGTCGCGCCGATGCAGCGCAATTCGCCGCGCGCCAGCGCCGGCTTGAGCAGGTTGCCGGCGGAGACGGCGCCTTCCGCCGCGCCCGCGCCGACGATGGTGTGCAGTTCGTCGATGAACAGGATCACGCGGCCTTCGCTGGCGGCGACCTCGCGCAGGACGGCTTTGAGTCGTTCCTCGAATTCGCCTCGATACTTCGCCCCGGCGAGAAGCTGGCCGACGTCAAGCGCCAGAATCCGCGCGTCCTTCATCGAGTTCGGGCAATCGCCGTTGACGATGCGCAGGGCCAGGCCTTCAGCGATGGCCGTCTTGCCGACGCCCGGCTCGCCGATCAGCACCGGGTTGTTCTTCGTGCGGCGGGAGAGCACCTGCATGCACCGGCGGATCTCATCATCGCGGCCGATGACCGGGTCAAGCTTGCCGGACTGGGCTTTCTCAACGAGATCGATCGTGTACTTCTTGAGTGCTTCATATGTCGACTCGGCGTCGGGGTCATGAATGTTCTCCACGCCGGATGACTGCCGCATGGCTTTAACCGCATCGAGCACGCGTGTGCGATCCACGCCGACGGTCGAAAGCACTTCCTTGGCGTCGGACTTTGTCTCCGCAAGCGCGAGCATGAGGTGTTCGGTCGAGACGTAACTGTCGCCGAGTTCGCGCGCTTCGGCGTCGGCTTGATTGAGCACCTGCATGAGGTCCGAGCCCGCCCGCGGTTCGGCGCCGGAAACCGTCGGCTTGCGCCGGAGTTCAGCGCCGACGACCTGGCGGACGCGATCGGCGGAGACGCCGGCTTTCGACAGCAGCGAGGCGGCGATGCCGTTGTCATCTTCCAGGAGCGCCGCGAGGACGTGCAGGGGCGACAACTCGCCGTGCTGCGCGCTGACGGCGCTGGCCTGAGCGTCTGAAAGGGCCTGCTGGGCCAGTGTGGTCAATCGTTCCATACGCATGAGAAGTCTCCCGCCATTGGGCGATGGTGTGGTGCTTTCGTATGAGACGGGCGTACCCGCTTCGCATAACGATTCTTCGTCGTGCCAACTTCAAAGCAATCATCGCGCCGCCCGAACGGGGCGAAATACGGGGGCGGGCGGGCGAAAGGCCTGTCAGACTGGCAGAACCCCGCCCCGCTCGTGCCACGACCGGCTGCTGAACCCCCTCCCGCCCGATGCCAGCCACCTTTCCCTCGCGGAAAGTGGATTCATGCACATATTGGCTGGTCGAGAACCCGGTTCCGGGACCCGGGCCAACCGGGGGAGCGGGAAGGTCACGCGAGTTCACCCCGGGCCGGCATCGCCGCCGTCAGGCATTCATTCGACAAGTTGATCGCGGGCGAGACGGCTGAGCGGGTTGGACGGGTCAGCCTTCTTGCGCTGCATCGCTTCGATGACCGGAGCGGGGACGATCGTCCGCAGCCGCTCGAGCGACCCTCCGAGCGCCGCGACCTGTTTGATCAGACTCGAACTCGTAAACGCGAACGACTCGCCGGTCACAATGAACGCCGTCTCGATATCCGCGACCTGGCGGTTCGTGATGGCGAGTTGAGTCTCGGCGGCAAAGTCGGTGATGTTGCGGATCCCCCGGACGATGACCGACGCCCCGGCCTGGCGGGCGAAGTCAACTGTCAGGCCCGAATAATGCTCAACGCTGACCGGTGCCCCGGCCGGCTCCTCGGCCAGCAACTCATCGACCAGATGGCGGGCGAGGTCCAGCCGCTCGTCATACGTGAACAGGGCCGGCTTCTCCGGGTTGTGGCCGATCGCGAGGATGATCCGGTCGAACATCCGCCGGGCCCGACGCAGCACGTCAAGGTGCCCGAGCGTGATCGGGTCGAACGAGCCGGCATAGATGGCGACATGCTCCGTGGAAGACGCTTCAGGCATGCGGAAATTGTACGGCAACGCTGCCGATCCGCGGGCTGCCGCGTTCGAGCATCTTGCCTGACCCCCCCAGCCGGACCCCGCGCCGGATCGACCGGGATCATGTTCTTGCCCCCGCTTTGGATGTATTGGATCGTGGACACAGTGAGGGGCACACAGGCCCTGGATCGGCCCCGCATCGGACCGCCTCCCCGGTCGGGGCCTTTACCGTTCGACGTGTCCGGTTCCTTTTCCCGTGTTGTGCTCGAAGTTCTTTGCGATGGCCCGATAGTGCTGATGTGTTGTGATGCCCGCCGGGACGGGCGACCGCCTCGAATCATGGCGTGACATGTGTCTCGAGGAGGACGAGGAGAGAGTGCCGGGACTATTCGAACCCGGCAAGTGCAGGCGGCCCGGCGACGGGCCGTCTGTATTTTTTTGACCCCACACGACAAGCACCGCACCTGAACGCGGACATATCACATTTGCGGACAGAATAACAATGAGATCGCGGCGGCTTATCGGAAAATGCATCGGCCGCCGTTGTTATTTGCCGGGTTTTGTCGGTTCGGATACTGTAGCGGCCACCGTTTCGTCCCCGGACGACCGTCCACGCCTGCACCTCATCAGTAGCCGACACGAACCATGAATCGTTCACCATTTTCTGCCTTCGCGCTCGCCGCCTGCTCGATCCTCACGCTCACCGCATCATGGACCGCCACCGCTGACCTCGTGTTCTGGACCGGGGCCGACGGGCAGTTTCAGGACAGCAGCATGTGGGACGGCTCGGTTCCCGGCGAAGGTGACCTGGCGGTTTTCTCCGAGGTCTTCGCCCAGTCCGACGTCTTCACGGTCGACTTTCTTGACGACGTCACGACCGAGGAAATCGTCCACGAAGGCATTGAACTCACATTCGACCTCGCCGGAAACAGCTACACCGTGACGAGCGCCGTGAACATTATCGACGGCGATCTCACGCTCATCGACGGCGACCTTTCCGCCGAACTGTTCAGCAGCAGCGGCGGCCTGGTGACGATCCATGACGACGCCACGCTCAGCACCGGCCAAGCGATCTTCGGAGCAGCCGCCGGATCGAATTCACAGATCGACATCGCCGGCTCGTGGGATGCCCAAGGCATTGTCACGCTCGGCAATGCCGGCTCCGGCGAACTGAACATCGGCCATGACGGCAGCAGCAGCACCGGCGACGGCGGGGAGGCCACTGCGGAATCAATCCTTCTCGGCGCTTCAAGCGGCGGCGAGGGAACGATCAACCTCGGCGAAGACGCTACGCTGCTCACTGACTCCGCAATCCTCGGGGCGAACAGCGGCGCGAGCGGCACCGCCACCGTCGGCGACGGGGCCGTATGGACGAACAACGACTCGATCACCGTCGGCGGCAGCGGGACGGGAAGCATCTCCATTGAAGACGGCGGCCTGCTGCACACGCAGGGCATGAACATCGCCGACAACGGCAGCGCCGCCCTCGACGGCTCCGGCTCGCTCGTCATCGCCGGCACCGAAAGCGACGTCGAGGACCTGCCCCAGGGGATTCAGGATCAGATCGACGACGGCGGGCTGTTCATCGCCAACAGTGGATTCTCCATCGTCGACGGCGGCGTGCTGGAAGCCGACCGGGCGCTGATCGACAGCTTCGCCGGCGCCAATAGCGCCAGCTCGACCGTCACCGGCAGCGGATCAATGCTCGACCTTGACGGCGGCGAACTCACCGTCGGAGCAGCGAACATCGGCTCGCTGAACATTCTCAACGGCGGGCAGGTTGAAAGCGGCGACACCGTCGTCGGCGACGAAAGCGGCTCCACCGGCTCTGTCACCGTCTCCGGCAGTGATTCACAGTGGACCATTGACGGCTCACTGCTCGTCGGCCGCGAAGGGCAGGCGTCGACCACCATCATCGGCGGCGGAAGCCTCACCACCGCCGGCGACGTGGAAGTCGGCTCGCACGACGGTGGAACCGGCCGCCTGACGGTCAGCGGCAGTTCGTCGCTGCTTGATGCGCAAGGCGATATCGCCATCGGCTACGACACCGGCAGCACCGGCGCGCTCGCGGCCGGCGACCACAACGCGAGACTCACCGTCGCCAACGGCGGCGAGGTCGCCATCAACGGCGGGGCCGGCGTGCTGACCGCCCACGGCAGCAGCCTGCTCGACGGGGACGGTGTGATTGACGGCCACGTGCAGATCTTCGGCCGACTGCGCCCCGATTCTCCCAACGCCTCGATCTCCATGACCGGCGACCTGGAGACCCACGAAGGCAGCGTTCTTCAGTTTGAATACAACAACGATCCGCTCGACCTTGAATCCGTCTTCCCCGACCTCGATCCCGGCCTCGTCAGCGATCCACTCACCGCGGGCTATATCACGGTCGACGGGCAGACGACGCTTGCCGACGGCACCATTGTCGAGGTTTCCAAGACCACGGGCGGCCCCGCCCCCGATGATTCGATCATCGTCATCGAGGCATCGTCCGGACTGGACCCCGCCGATCCGCCGGATCTCGAATACCAGGGCGCGTTCCTCCTCAATTGGGAACCGACCATCCTTGAAGGAAACAGCCCGAACTACCTGCTGCTCACCGCGGTGCTCAATGAGCCGGAGCTGGCTGACTTCCTCGCCGGACTGACCGGCAATGAAAGCCGAGTCGCCCACGCCCTCGATGACGGCGGGCTGCATGAAGTGCTCACCCAGCTTGATCCCGACGACCCGAACACCGGCCTTCGCACGCTTCTGCCGCTCCAGCACGGCTCAATGGTCATCGAGAACCTGCAGACGTCAGCGCACTTTCATAATGCGTTTCTGCAGGAAATGGCCGGCCTGCGAATCAGCGAACGCGTCACCAGCGCCGCCGGCCAGCGGTTGCCGCGCATGTTCAACGACGCATCCAGTGACCACCGCGCAAACAACCACCGTCGATCGAATGAACTGACGCCTTTCGCCGATTCCGCCGGCACATGGGGCGGCTACATCAGCGGCACCGGCCTCTGGGACACCGTCAAGTCCGGCAGCGATCGCCTCGAACACCGCACCCGCGTGCTCGGCGTGCAGGGCGGCGTGCACCATCACCTCGCGCAGGAGACGCTCCTCGGCGTCGCAGCCGGCTATCACCGAACCAGGCTTAACTTCCGCGGCGGGTTCGGCGAAGCCGACACGAACACCTTCCGCGTCGGCCCGTATTTCTCCTGGATGCCGGGCGGCGGCGACCTCGCCATCGATGCGTCAGCGACCTACGGCTACCACCGCAACGACGTTGATCGCGAGACCATGCTCGGCACGGCCGGCAGCCGGTACAACGCGCAGGACTTCTCGCTGCTCGGCCGGGTGGGCTATGAGTTCACCGTCGCTGAACGCGCGACTGTCACCCCCGTGTTCGCCACGGAGTACACGCACCTTCGCACCGACTCGTTCAGTGAGAGCGGCGCGGGCCTGGCCGACCTCGATGTCGACTCGATGAACCACGACTCGTTCCGGACGCGTCTGGGCACTTCACTGGCATATGCGTTTGACGTCGACGAAACGACGATCGTCCCCGAAGTCTTCGCCGGCTGGGAACGCGAGTTCGCGGACGTGGACGTGGATGTCAGCTCACAGTTCGCCGCCGGAAGCCCCCTCTTTACGACCCACGCGCGAGGCGTCGGCCGCGACACCCTGCGCACGACGGCCGGCATCACTGCCATGAAGGGCACGCACTTCACGCTGTTCGTCCGCTATAAAGGCGGCTTCCAGTCCGGCCGCAGCAGCCACGGCGTCGTCGGCGGCCTCGACATCCGGTTCTGACCTTGACGTTTCGCAGCGGCGTTTCGCGACACGCATGCAGCGAGCCGGCGTGCCCGCACGCCCGGATGGCCGATGCGCAGCGCACGAGGACGAAAATTGGTAAGCGCCGGGGGCGGGACGCCCCGGCTCGCGAGGGTGATCATCTGGAAAAGGGGACGTCAACTCACCCTGTCGCGAGCAGCAGCGCCAGCACCGCGTTGATCAGCAGACTGGCGATCATGACGACCAGCACGACCATGAACGCCGGGCTCGATGTCACCGACGGC
>SLJD01000308.1 GCA_007135295.1 Phycisphaerales bacterium | reverse complement strand
CGTCACAAGCTCATCCCCTGGCTCAGTCCGGGCAAGACGTGGGAGGGATTGGGCGGCGGTGTCGGGCTGGCCGTGCTCGTTGGTGCGCTGATGGCGTTGGCGAGCGGTCAGCTTGCCGAATCGGCCGATCACGTGCCAGTCTGGTGGGGAGCGGTATGCGGGGCGGTATTCGCCCTCGTCGGGCAGTTCGGCGACCTGACGATGAGTCTGATGAAACGGGCGTCCGGTCTGAAGGACTCATCGAACGTCCTGCCGGGAATGGGCGGGATCATGGACGTGATGGACTCGCCGGTGATGGTCGCCCCGGTGGCGTACTGGTTGCTTGTCGCCATGCCGATTCAGTGATCAGCACGCATGACGGAATGTGACGGGGATACCGACTTATTTCTGCGCCAGCGTGCCGCGGGTCTCTTCCTGAAGGTAGAGGATGCGGCTGCACGCCCCGCAGCGGACGAGCGTGTCGGACCCGCTGAAAAGCAGTGAAACCTGCTCGAACGGCACGTGCATGTTGCAGGCGGCGCACGCGTATTCGCGGTGACGGCGATCGATCTCTTCGAGAGGCGCCATTGCCTCGCCGTCGTACTGCTCGGCGAGATCGTTGAAGACTTCGAGCTCGCCTTCCGGGACGTTTTCGGCGGCGGCGGCCCGCTCTTCCTCGAGTTCGCTCAGGCGGTCCCTGATTTCTCGTTCGCGCTCATCGTATTCGGACTGGGCGTGATCGCGGACTTTCGTGCGTTCAGCAATCTGTTGCTTGACCTCTTCAAGTTCCTGATCAAGTTCCTCAACGCCGGACATTTCTTCGATGGTCCGTTCGTCAAGTTCGTCCCGTTGTGCCTTCACGGTGTTGAGTTCGGAGAGAACCGAGGAGTATTGCTTGTTGTTGACGGCGCTATTGAGTTCTTCGCGAAGCTTTTCGATGCGTTCGTCGCAGGACTGTGTTTCGCTTTCAAGGTTGCCGATCTTGGCCTGTGTCTGGCGACGTCGGGCTTCGATTTCCTGCATGCGCTGTTCAAGTTCATTGAGCAGGCGATTCTGCGCATCGAGGTATCTCTTGGACGAATCCAGTCGCCCTCGCAGGCCGCGTACCTGCGCGTCGACGCGAAAGAGTTCAAGCAGGTTTTTCATCAACGCCATCTTTTGCTCCGTCAGTTCCATTTCGTCAGTGTAGCAACGAGGGGCCGGTCGTGTGAAGCGCCGGGGCGGTGGGGTGGGATCGGCCGTCACACGGCGGTGCCATCCTCGCGGACGACGGGCAACGGGGGCGACTGATGCGTGATGAGAGTTGGCCGTGGGGCGGGCGTCGTTGTCAGGCCGTGACCGTCCGTTGCTCGATTCGCTTCTCGGATTCCGTGACGACGATGCGGTCGACGAAGATGCCGGGCGTGTGAATCTCGTCCGGCTCTAGAGTGCCGATTTCGACAAGTTCTTCAACCTCGGCGACGGTGACGGTGCCGCAGGTGGCGATCATCGGGTTAAAGTTGCGGGCGGTCTTGCGGTAGATGAGGTTACCGGCCCGGTCAGCTTTCCAGGCCTTGACCAGTGACAGGTCGGCGACGATCCCGCGTTCGAGGACGTAGGTTGTGCCGTCGAAGTCCTTTTCTTCCTTGCCCTCAGCGACAACTGTGCCGTAGCCGGTTCGCGTGTAGAACCCCGGGATGCCCGCCCCGCCGGCCCGGAGCCGCTCGGCGAGCGTACCTTGCGGGCAGAATTCGAGTTCGAGCTCGCCGTTCATGAACTGCCGCTCAAATTCGGCGTTCTCGCCGACGTATGACGCGATCATCTTGCTGATCTGCCGGGTCTGGAGCAGGAGGCCGAGGCCCCAGTCATCGACGCCGGCATTGTTGGACACGGCGGTCAGGTTCCGGGCGCCGGAGTCACGCAGGGCAATGATGAGTTGCTCCGGGATGCCGCACAGGCCGAATCCGCCGACGGCGACGGTGATGTTGTCTCGGACCAAGCCGTCAAGGGCTGCTGCGGGAGTGTCAAAGACTTTGTTCATCATGTCTGGATCCACCGTACTTCACGACAGGAACGTGTGATGGGAGCGGTGACCTGTTTGTCGCCAGCGATGGGCGGGCCTCACTTTGCTGAGTCGGCCGTGCCCGTGCGTCGTGCGGCACCGGCTGATCTTCGGTTGCCGGATTGTTCTTCCGTGATCCCGTTGAGGGGAATCTGGGTGGTCTGCTTGACCGTGTTGAGGACGAAGGCGGTACGGATGGTGCCGATGTGCGGTACGGCTGAGAGCCGCTCGCTGACAAAGGTTTCATATTCGCTCATGTCGCTGACCATGACCTGAAGGACGAAATCCTCGTCGCCAGCGGTGTACCAGCAGCACAGCACTTCTTCGAGTTCGGCGAAGGCTGCCTTGGCGTTGGCAAGCGTTTCGCTGCTATGCATCGATAGACTGACATGCACGAGCGCGACGATCGACTTGTTGAGAACCTCGTTGTCAAGCAGGGCGACATAGCCGGTGATGACCCCTTGATTCTCCAGCTTCCGCACACGTTCGAGGGTACTCGGTGGACTGATGCCAACCCGCTCTGACAGCGTCGCGTTCGTGATCTTGGACGAACGCTGCAGTTCCTGAAGGATCTGCATATCGATCTGATCGAGCTTGAGTGGCTTGCGTTTCCGTTTAGACTCGGCCATTGACCTTGTTGCCCTGTCCTCTCCTGTCAATGCGGCGGTTCTTCCCCACAGCAGAGGGAATCATCGCCCATCGGCGCGGGTGGTGCAAATCGTCGCGGCACATAACGCGGATTCCCGGTTCCCTCGGGCGATCAACCAGGAGCCGGCACGATTGACAGACCGGAGCGCATTTTCAGACGACCGGATCCTGTTGTTCGTATACAGTTATACGTATCCGTGAGGCGAACCAGTGACATGATGTCGGCAGCCGAGCCGCATGTCTCGCAGCAGGGGGGCGGGGGCGGCGTGCCCACGGCGTCGCGCGGCATGTCCGGCGTTGCCGCAGCGTTCCTCTTCCTGGCCGTGCTGCCGGATTCAATGGTCGTGCCGGTGCTCAGTGAGTTGTTCGTCGATCGATTCGGCGTGACAGCGGCGCGGGCGCACTGGTTCATGGCGATCAACGTCATCGGTGGGGTCTGCGTGCTGCCGCTGCTGGCAGTGCTTCGTCGTCGTCTGTCGATTCCAGTGCTGCTCAGTGGGGCAGCGGCGATCAACGCCGTTCTGCTCGCGATTATGGCCGGGCCGGTGACGTTCGCGGCCATTCTGACGCTCCGCTTTTTTGAGGGGGCGGCGGATCTTATCGTCTTTGCCCTGCTGTTTAACGCGATCAACCAAGCGGGGACGTCGAGGCGGCGCGGCGTGCGTCTCGGAATGGGCGGCACCGTGCTCATGCTGGCACTTGGTGTGGGGGTGATGCTCGGCGGGCAGATCGGGGCGGTTCGACCGACGAACGTGTTCATTGTCGGCAGCGGTCTTTGTGTGCTGCTCGCAGCGATCGCCACGCAATCCGGCCGTTGGCTTACTCCTGGACGGTCATCCCACTCGATCTCGCGCTCGGCGATGAGTCCGCGCCGATCGGCCGAATCGACCGATCCGCCGAACCAGGCGATGTCCGAGCGGGCTGCTCGGAGACGACTGTGGCCGGCGCTGATGATGATCTTCAGCGACCGGGCGGTGGGGGGGTTGCTCGTCGTGACGCTGCCGTTCTATTTCGCGACCGTCTGGAAGATTGACCCGGCGATGCGGAGCTGGCTGATCGGCACCCCGTTGCTGCTGATGGCAGGCGGCGCGTGGCCGATGGGGTGGTTGGGTGATCGCATCGGTCACCTGCGGCTTCGAACATGCAGTGCGATCGTCTATGCGGGGGCGCTGGCGATGCTGCCGTGGATGACCGGCTGGCCGCTGGCCGCCCTGTTCAGCGCGATGGCGATGCTTGGAGCGGGCGGGGCGGCGCTGTTGCCGACCTCATTGACCTTTGCCGGCCGCAGCGGACTGGGCAGCGTGGCGATGGGATGCCATCGCGTTTCCGGCGAGATCGGATACCTGCTCGGCCTCGCGGCGGCCGGCGGCATGCTGGCGGTGTTCGGCGGTGAAGACCCCGCGTCGAACGTATACCACCTCGTGATCGTGTGTTTCGCAGCCGTTCACGGAGTCTTTACCGCGATCGCGTGGTTCGGACAGAGTCGATGCAACCGGGATGTCGCGTCCGACGGCCAGATTGGCCGGTGACGCCACTGCTTCAGATTGGGTTAGCGGTGCGTTCGACAGCCGTCAACGCGGCCATGACGTCATTGCAGATCGGAAACATGCGTCCGAGCCGGGTGAGTTTGATCAGGTACTGCACGGTGTGGTTCGGGTTGACAAGGGCGATCCGGCCGGCCGTCTGGGCGAAGCGACGGGCGGTCTCAATAAGACATCGCAGGCACGCCGAATCCATGTACTGGACGTTCTGAATGTCGAGTACAAGATGCCGTGCCCGGCGGTGGTAGAGTTCCTCGCAGGTGCTCGTCAACTCTTCAAGCCCCTGATCAAGCGTCAGCTCGGTCACGGTGATGGTCACCACCGCGGTGTCGCTGAACCACTCAATCGTGGCAATGCTTGTCGAGGTGAGGCGTTCATCTGCTGCTGCGCCTCGTGGGGGAGCAGGCTGAACGACGGCGGGTTGTCGGGAAAACAGTCGCCACATCATGGGTGCAGACCTCACCGGACGATGGAAAAGCACGCAGGGGTCGGCAACGCTGCCGACCAACCAAGCCACGCGGCTCATGAATTCCATCGACTGGAATCGCCGCCCGGTTGACTGCATCGCCTGCGGCGGACCGATAGTCCGGCAGCGGCGCGGTCTGGGTGACCGATGCGGATTCTGTCGAGCGAAGCGGGCGGTCAGCCGGCAGGGCGATTCGCCCTTGGCCCCCCGATCAGGTCATCATCGCCTGGTGCCGGGTGGGTCGACCGCGGCTGCTTGGGGCGCGCCTTGAACTGCTTGGGATCGAAATCCCGGCTCTGGCCAGTGCCTGCCTGGTCCGAAGTGGGAGAAGGGGTCGGCATGCTCCCGGAAGCGGACAATCCGGACGGGCGGTGCGCCGTCGGCCGGGCGGGGGATTGTGACTCATGCAGGTGGTCGGGGCGGAAGCCGCCCGGGCAGTCGGATTCTTCGGGTAACTCCGTCGGCGATGGATCGGTCGACAATCGCCGCTGCCGGGCTGAGTCGATGCCTCGCTCAAGGGCCTGCAGGAAAGGGCGGATTCTGTTGGGAAGATTCTGAGAGTGGTTCATGGGTGCGCCTCCGTGGCTGGGTGGTATCGGCGATGTATCGCGGTCGATTTGCCCGGAGGTGAATTGATTGATCAATGCGGGGGCCTTCTGGTCGGCGCAACCCGCACTGCCGGACAGACCGGCACAAGTTGGCGGTCGGCTCGCCGATTCGGCGGTCGTCCGATTACACTGCGGGCTCGCCCGGATTTCCCGGTTCTGATGGAATGTTCGGGCCGGAGATGTCTCTATCAGAACAAGCCATGCCCTGTTTGGCTGTCAGCAGGGCCCCTTAACCCGAACAGAAGTCCATTTCCCATTCAGAGGCGAAACACCCCCAATCAGATCCCGATTCCCAAGTGGCGGAACCGCCATGCCCCGTGGCAAGTGCTGCCATGGGCGATAATCGGGTCCCGGCCCCGGCCGGACAACCTGTGCAAGAAGGAGGCGACATTCAGATGAAGACGTTCGCAATGCGATTCTGGTCCACCATGACGGTTGTACTGTGCCTCAGCGCCGCCGCCACCGGGGAGGGGAACGTCGATCTGCCGCGGTATCCCGCCATCAGCCCGGACGGCTCGACCGTGAGTTTCACTTGGCGGGGCGACATCTGGAAGGTCGATTCCGACGGTGGAACGGCCGTTCGCCTGACCCGCCACCCCGGCGACGACCTGCGATCCGCCTGGAGCCCTGACGGCTCGGAGATCGCTTTCACATCCAATCGAAACGGCTACACCAACATCTACCTCATGAGTGATGAGGGCACAGACATCCGCAACGTCACCAACATCGACCGGACGTGCAACCTGCGCGGCTTCGGCATTGATGAGGACGGCGAGACGGTTATCGCGTTCGATGCCCGGCTTGAAGGGGACATGTACCGTTCGCTGAGGCCGTACATGATCTCACCGGATGGCGGCGATGCCGAACGGATTCACGATGCATACGGTTCGCAGCCGGCGATCAGCCCCGATGGCCGGTACGTCGCCTTTACGCGCGGCGGGTGGTACTACGGGTGGAGCCGCCGGCAGAATCGCGGTCCGGAAGCGCAGGAAGTCTGGCTCTACGACCGTGAGGAGAGTACCTTCCGGCAGTTGACGCACTGGACCGGCAATGAGGGCAAGTCCCGCTGGGTCGATGATGAGCACATCGTGTTCATGTCCGATCGCGAGGATGACTGCGTCAACCTCTATAGGCTCAACATCCATGAACATGACGATGAAGGCATCGAACGGCTGACGAGCTTCGAGGAACGGGACATTCATGCGTTCGACGTGTCGGCTGACGGTGAAACGGCTGTGTTCATGCGCTGGGACACGCTGTACACGATCGACCTGACCAACGCTGACGCTGAGCCGACCGCCGTGGCAATTCGGGCGGCGGAAGATGACGACGACAACTATGAGATCCGCTCCGTTGCACGAGAAGTGACCGAAGCGGCCCTCAGCCCGGACGAGCAGGTCATGGCGACCGTTGCGTACGGCCGGGTCTATGTTCGCAATGTCGACAGCCGAAGCCCGACCCGTCGCGTCACCGACGGCCACGATCGCTCACGGCATATCGCCTGGTCGCCGGACGG
>SLJD01000003.1 GCA_007135295.1 Phycisphaerales bacterium | reverse complement strand
TTTACTCCGGATCATGTCCCCGCCGTGTTGTTGCCAGCAGCGCTGTCGCCAACGGGTTGGCGTCATCCCGTTCCGCGGCCACTCCGACTGAATCGCTGCCGGTGTGGCCGTTCATCGAGTGATCGCTCGGCATGGGAATCGATGACTGGGAAACATAGTGGTCACAGTCCGATGACGACGCGCAATTCAGAACCACACCGAGGCAGTTCGCACCGACCATTGCCATCGACTGCATTGCCTCGTCCAGGCGGTTGCGTGCCCGGCCGCGCCGCATGGTCATGATCACGCCATCGGCACACGCTGCCACCGGCAGACTTTCGATGCTGCCGAGCATGGGCCCCGTATCAATAATGATGATCTCGAACTCCTTTTTCAGTTCCTCGATCACCATCTGCAGTCTCTTGCGACGAACCGATTCCGGGCCGAACTGGGAATCCGCCCCGACTGGAAGCACGCTCAGGTTGGGCACGGACAGCGGTACCACCTGTCCGTTCAAGCGCCCTTCCCGCAGTACTTCCTTCAACCCGTTCTGGCCGGTGAGACCGACATAGTGCGTCAGACTCCGCCCGCCCAGATCGCAGTCGATCATGACCGTCCGGTGGCCGGCCGTGGCATAGGACGCGCCGAGCGCCATGACCACGCTCGTCTTCCCGTCGCCCTGATACGGGCTGCTGACCGCAAAGGCGTACTCCGGCTTTGATGGGCGGACCACTTCCAGGAAGTTGCGGATCTGATGCACACAATGCGCTGCCACGCTGGAACTGTCGAGATCACCCGAGTAGCCGCGCAGGTTCGGCAGTACCCCGAGCAGTTGCTGGCTCTGCCGGGACGACCGCAACTGCTTGGCTGAATAGGCGCGACGATCGAGCGATCCGATCAGAAAGAACAGGCCCATGCTCGCGCCGAGGCCAGCCAGGAACCCCATCACACCGAGCGCCCGGCGACGGTCGCTCGAAGGTCCGGAGGGACGGTCCGCCGTGGCCGCGATCTGAATCCGCCCGCGACTCTCGGAGCCGGTTTCAAATTCAAGTTCGTGGATTCGGTCGCGGGTTTCGGCAATGGATCGGTCGAGTTCTTCAACTTCGGAATTGAGCTCTTCGATCCGACGCTGCGAACTGGCCATCCGGCTTGCTTCGGACTGCTGCTCTTCCAGTTCAGCATAGAGCCGTTCAAGCTGCCGCTCGATGGCCGGAAGCGGCAATCCACCGGTGTCAGCAAGCGAGCCGGACGTGACTTCACCGCGTGCCACGAGTTCCTCATACTCGCCGCGAACCTCTTCCTTGCGCTCGATGTACATGCGCTCGGCGCTGTGCAGCTCACTCTCAGCACGCCTCAACGCAGGGGCATTGGGCCGATAGCGGTCCTGCGCACGCCGGTAGTTTCGCCAGCGTTCGTTGTATCCACGGCGAAGATCCGCCAGCCTGCTGTCGAATGCTTCCAGGTCACGGTCGGCAAAGCTCGGCTCGTGACCTTCAAGCTCTGAATCGTTCTCCTGATCCTCTTGCGCTTCAGACCCTGCCTTCATCAGTTCAAGGTTCCGGATCTGCGTGCGGATCTCATCAATACGTTCCACGCGCCGGTTCAGCAGTTCGGAGAAATCGCTGATGGCGTATTCACTTCCATCGCTGACGACCCGCCGGACCTCTGACTCGTGCCCCGATCGACGCTCCATCAATGTGCTGCGCCGGGCGCGAAGCTGTTCAAGCTTCCGCTGATTTTCGTCCTGATCGATCGAACCATACACATCGTCGTACGCGTTGAGGACCGAATCGACAACAGTCTGCGCAACGGCGGGAGACTCGTGTTCGAACTGCACCGTAATAAGCTCGGTATCCCGGCCCGACCGGACGCGAAGGTTGCTGCGAACCTCCCGCATGGCCTCCTGCTGTGTCGACCAGGGCAACTGGGCGATCACCTCGGGGCTCAGGGCTCGCTGCAGCACACGCTGGCTGGACACAAGCTGGGCCTGGGTCTGCACAAAACTGCTGTACAGCGGCATGACGCCGGTCTCCGGCGTATCACGAAGGATGGGCGACAGCCGAGGGGCAACCCGAATCAGCCCGGTACTCTCGTACTTGACGGTCGCTGACAGGTACCCTGCAGCGGCCAGCAGCGTGCCGAGCACCACGCCGAGAAGGATCGCCCATTTCCACCGGCCGCGTAACCGGTCATCAACGACATTCCACAGGTCGTGCCCTGACTCGCCCTGATCCGACAGATCAGCCAGATCGTGGCGGCCATAGTCATCGCTCAGGGGATGATTCACCGGCATGTTTGCGTCAAATCTCGACATTCGGATCACCTGTCTCTACGCCGAGGACTTCGAACAGCCCCCACACACCCTCAAGAATTTCCGTGGTTGCTTCCAGTGCGTCTTCCCGCGACATGTCCGCCTGCGTCAGAATCTGCACCTGCGCCACCCCTTGGATCGACGCACCAAGCCAATTGATGCGCTTTCCGACTTCATCAATATCGTGCGTCAGCTCGCCGTTCGGCAGTACGAAGAAGTTGAAAATCCGGATTTCGCTCCGGTTAGGCCACTGATCGATTCTGGAGAACCTGTATTCGAGCCCCGGAATCGACTTACCGGACGCCTGCAGCTCCACCGGCTCTGATTCCTTCTGACCGCTTGTGAAGACCCATCCCGAGTTCGGGTAGCACACGGGCGGGTAATGCCCCTGCATGTCCCGTGAATCGCCGCAATGGACGAAGAGAAAGTCAATCCGCTCGCCCGTATGCAGGTTGACATACCGGCGGCTCAGCAGCGCGTTGGGTCGCAGCAGTTCGTTGGCCGCCTCAGGTACCGAGGCATCCTGCCCGGACCACGAGCCGATTCGGTACGGCACCTCATCAACCGCCGCCGCGACCCGCCGGGCATCTTCCTCCGAATGACCATCCGCCGCGTAATACGCCCCGGTCCGCATCCAGAACGGCGCGGAGAGGATCACGGCCAGGGTCAGAACCGGCGCCGACTCCTGCGCCCCGCGGAGCAGCCGTCGCCACCAGACTCGTGAAGGAGGCGGTTTCATGAATGCACCAATCGGTACGAGGACACCGGAAGTTCAAGCCAGCGGAACATCCGCAGCAGCCCGATCAGGCCGAACAATGCAATCGGCAGCATGGCCCACCCCGAGAGGTCATGGAACATTTCCGCCTGGGCCGGCGTGAACATGCCGTACATCAAACTCGTCGGCACGAGGCGAATCACGTTGGCGAGCAGTGCTACAAGCGGACTGAGCGCGATCAGCAGCACTCGCGTCGCCGGCCGGAGCGGTGTCGAGAACGCAAACGCATAGACCACCAGCGTCAACGAGAACACAAGCCGCATTCCGTTGCACGCCTCGGCCACAGCAACGTGCTCCCCGTTGATGACCAGCACATTGCCGAGCTTCGAAACGGAGTAACCGAACAGCTCCAGGCAGGTGTAGGTAATCTCCGTCGCCATGCTCTGCAAGGGGATCGAAATCTGCTGGCGAATCATGCCGGGAACCGGCAACAAAAACGCCAGCGAAGCGAACGCCGCGGCGAAGTGCCACACCGGCTGAACGCCGGTCATCGTCAACACCACGCCGACGAATGCCACCAGGGCCCCGCCGTGCCAGGCGATTTGCGTATCACTCTCGAATCCCCACCAGCTGAGCAGACAGCCAGCCAGCACCACGGCGGTCCCGATCAGGCTGGGTTGCACGCGGATGAAGCGCAGCCGCGCCCGGCGCAGCCACACAAGCCAGGCTGCGATGAATGGCGCGAGGAAGATATGGGACTGCTCGGTGTCGCGCGAACCAATGTGCAGGATGTCGGCCAGCGGCTCACGGAAGATCCAGCCGCACACGCCGAGCATGAGCGCGAGGATGGCCAGATCACGGGCGGTCCATGGCTTCGGTCGGGCCGCTGTCTGCATCATGTCCTTCCCCCTGTCAGGGGCGCTTCCCTATTCTCACCGTTCACTACTGCGTGTTGGGCAGGCAGGTTCGCCGGTGACTCAACCGATCCACCATCTACCACCCGGCGGACCATCTTCTCGTGCGGGCGAACCACTGCCTGGGGCCCGATCACGCTCCGCGAAACGATTGCTCCACGACCGACCCGCGCTCCTGAACAGATCACACTGTCATGAACGACCGCCCCGTCCTCAATGATGACCCCCGGCTGAATCACGGAGGTGCCGGCGATCTGGGCCGATTCCGCACAGTGCAGCCCATCCGCGCTGTCATTGCCACCCGGTTCCGCCGGATCCTGCCGGCTCGCTCGATCCGCCTGCGCCGCCTGAACCGCGTCGAGGTAACCGGCCCGAGTGCGGACCCGCTGAACTTCGTCCTCCATCGGCACCGCGCGAACCTCCAGCCCGTCCTCATACAGACGCGGCAGGAGCTGTTCCTTGATGTCGAAGTATCCCACTGATGGAATGGCTGCCACGGCCTCTCTCGAGAACGCATACAATCCGGCCGGCTGACGGGACGGCGTCGATGCCACCAGACCGGATCCGGAACTCTGGGCAACGGCGACCGCGAACTGTGCTGCATCACGCGGCGGCAGGCAGGCCGCTTCGCCGACCAGCACGCTCTCCGGCGCTTCCCAGCGCGAACAGATGTCGTAGATCAACCCTCCCGGCCCCCGCCATGGCGCCGGATCCACCATGACGTCGAGTTCCAGGCCGGCAGGGCGTTCCATCGGCTCAGCCAATACCTGCAGCAGCTTTGCGTCGGCATGCGAGTTCACCACGACCACGAGCTTGCGCAGCGCAGGCGCATCAGACAGCCGCTCCAGCCACGCATTGAGCAGCAGATACGACGGGGCCAGCGGCAGGGCCAGTACCGGCACGTCAAGCTGCTTGCGCAGGGGGGAATAGCGCAGCGCCCCGGCCAGCAGAATCATGGTCGACGCATTGGTCATGCCGCTCGCGTTCTCCTCAGAACCCGGTTGACCCGGGCCCCTCCTTCACAACTCACTTCAACTCTACTTCCCACGGAAAGCCCGGCACGCTGTCCCATGGTCGGCGATGCTCATCCGGCTCGTCGGGGTTGTAGGCCTTCGTCACGTAGTAAAGCAGGCCCGCGGACTGCGGCCCCACCGTCGCCGCACCGTGCCAGAGCGGCGGCGGAATCACCACCACCCCCGGCCGCTTCTCTCCGATGACCAGATTCCACATCATTCCGTCCGCCTCGCGATACACACCGACTTTCAGATGCCCCATCAGCCCGCACCAGAAATCCGCCTGATGATCATGGCGATGCCACGCCTTGATCACCCCTGGATACTGAAACGAGAAGTTGATCTGCCCGGTGTCGGCCAGCACCCCGGTCATCAGGTTCATCAGCGACCAGCCGCGATCGTCACAGTAGTGTGACGCCGGTACGAAGACAGGCTCAGTCCCGCTGCACGCCATGTCGTATGCCAACCGCCATCCATCCGGACATGTGCGGGGCGTCTGGACCTGCTTCGGTGACGGATTATCGCCCCCCCGGACGTTCCCTTGCACCTGATCAACCTCTTCTTCAGTCTCTCTCAACATCCAATTATACCACCGCTCCGATACGTTGCCTCAGAAAACATCAAACTCACCTGTTCATTCGCTTCCGATCCCCGATCAGATGTTGTGTACAGAGCAATCACGAAGCACCTGCCGGTTTTCCCAGGTTCTCTGGTTTTGCTCGGCATGGTGAAGACCTGAATCAAGCAGACCTTGTCATATCACGCTGTGAGAAGTCATCCAGACCGACCACACCTGAAAACGCCTGCCTGCCCGGCACTCAATTTCTCCAGATTCACGCGGCCGCTCGATTTCCGGTTGAGCTGCGAAACCGCCTGACCAGCGATGAGCCAAACAGCCGGCCGGCAAATGGAATTCCGTCAATAAGATAGCGACGGGCGAGACGCCCCGGCTCCTGCCACAGGCGGTGAACCCATTCCAACCCGAGGCGCTGCATCCATTTCGGCGCCCGGCGGACGTCACCCGTCAGAAAGCTGAAGCTGATTCCGATCCCCAGCCACCACGCGTCCGGCAGGTGCTTGCGAAGCTGAACAGCCACCTGCTCCTGTTTCGGCGAGCCGAGCGCGACGTAGACAATGTCCGGCCGGGACTCGACGAGTATCTTGGTCATCATCTCCCATTGCTGTTCATCGTGTTCAAAGCCGATTGGCGGGCAATATGTCCCGGCCACACCCAAGTCCGGGAACCGTTGCCGCAACACCGCAGCGGCCCCGTCAGCAGTGCCGGGGGCTCCCCCAAGCAGAAACACCCGCCGTCCGGCCGATGCAGCCGCCCCGGTCAACGGTGTGATCAGCGACGAACCCGCCACCCGCTCCGGCAGCGGCGTGCCCTGCAGCCGACTCGCCCAGACCAGCGGCATCCCGTCAGCCAGAACAAGATCCGCCCCGGCAATCAGCTCATGAAACGCGCGGTCATGGACGCAGCGCCGGAGTATGTCCAGATTCGGCGTGACCACCCACCCCCCGCGGCCGTGAGACAGTGAGCCGATCACGACATCGATCGCCTGCTGCTCCCGGATCGCATGCAACGTCACACCGAGCAGGTCGACCGTCGGCAGCGCCTCATAGGTCGTCGCCGAATCGCCCGAAGCCGCGGACGTCTGTTCAATGTGTTGCCGGGTGGCGGTGCTCATTCGGTGCGGTCAGGTCAAGTGCCGAAGGCCGGTCCGGATCCCAGACCGCTGCCTGCTGCTCATCGATGCGTTCAACCGCCGCCGCCTTCCCGCGGAGCAACGCATCACGCTGATACCGCCGCAGGAACCGGCGGAACTCCGGGGCATCGTACATCGGCTTCCGTGTCAGCCAGCTTTT
>SLJD01000023.1 GCA_007135295.1 Phycisphaerales bacterium | reverse complement strand
GACGCAAGCTCTTCCGCGTTTCCGGCGTTCTGCTGGGTCACCTTATCGAGTTGCGTTACGCCGGTATTGATCTGCTCAATGCCGCTGGTCTGCTCGTTTGATGCCGACGCGACTTCGGAGAGCAGGGTGTTCACCTTGGTGCTGCTTTCAACGATCTGACCAAGTACCTCCGCGACGCGATCTGTGATCTGGACGCCTTCCTCACATTTCTTTCCGGAGTCCTCGATCATCTGCGACGTGCTCTTGGCGGCTTCGGCCGATCGCTGGGCGAGGTTGCGGACCTCTTCGGCGACGACGGCGAATCCCTTGCCCGCCTCGCCGGCCCGCGCCGCTTCGACGGCTGCGTTCAGGGCCAACAGGTTCGTCTGGAACGCGATCTCATCGATGACCTTGATGATGTTGGCCATTTCGCCGCTCGACCGTCGGATCTCGCTCATCGACTCCGACATGCGGTTCATTTCTTCCTGTCCGCGATTGACGGCATCGCGCGCCTCATCGGACAGTCCGCTCGCCTGTCGGACATTTTCTGAATTCTGCTGCGTCATCGACGACATCTCTTCGATCGACGCACTGATCTCCTCGAGACTCGACGCCTGCTCGGACGATCCTTCAGCGAGCGATTGGCTGGCAGACGCCACTTGTGATGCGCCGCTGTCCATCTGCACGGAGCCGGCGATCACTTCAGACACGACGGACTCGATGCGGGAGACGAACGCGTTGAACCACTTGCCGACCTCGCCGAGTTCATCCTTGCGATCTTCATCCACTCGTTGCGTCAGGTCGCCCTCGCCTTCCGCAATGTCCTGAAGACGGCTGACGACAGCTTTGAGCGGGAGAATGATCGACCGAAGACACAGGAAGCCGCCGACCACGGTGATCAGACAGATGCTCCCGGTCAGCATGCCGCTGATCCATTGCGTTCGGGTGGCTTCGGCTCGTATGGTCGCTGCGGTCGCTTGAAGCTCCTCCGCGGCGGAGTCCTCAACTTCCTTAAATCGGTTGATCCGTGTCGTGCTCGTGTCGAACCAGGTCATCGGGTCAACGCCGAACCCACCGGATGCCGCGTTCTCCATCGCAGTCTCCCGATAGGAGTCGACCTGGCCGAACGAGGCGTCGCTGCTCGCTGTGCGATACGCGTCAATGATGTCGTCCGAGGCCAGAGCAGTGAAGTCGTTCAGATACGATTCCTGGCGCGTCATGAGCGCGATGAACTGCTCGTACATGCCGTCCGGGAATTCGTCGTTGGCGAATGTCGTCGTAAGGACGGCCCGCTCGATGCCGGCGTTCTCCTTAGCGCGGAGAAAGTGGGCGTAGCTGTTGATGATGACGGTGACCTCAGCGCTGTCACTGTGCTTGCCCATCTCGGTAATCAGATTAAGAAACTGATCGATCGTCTCCGTGTAGTAGCCGAGTGCATCAGCCGACGCGATGCGGAGAGATTCGACTTCGTCGCGAACGCTCTGCAGGCGATTGAGATTGGCTACGGCCTCGCTCAGGACTGACTGAACGACGGAATCAAGACGCGCCTGGTCGAAGTCGTCCAAGTATGACTGAAGCTCACGGATGCTCGTGTCCGTCTCTCGATGTTGAGCCGTCAGTTCCGTGCGAAAGTTCTCGCCGTCGCTGCCGAGGTAGCCGCCGGTTCGGCCGCGCTCCCGTTGCGCCTCATGAACAACCTCGCCGATGTAGACGGACAGCTCCGCCATATCCTCGACGACGTTCATATTCTGTGCCGCTTGCCGGTTCTCGTGAAAGGCCTGCACGCCGATGACGGTCAGGCCGATCAGCGGAACAACAAGCAGTGCGATGAGTTTGGTTTGAATCTTCATGTCATGGACTCCCGTTGCTGGCGACGATGTTGCTCTGAGGGGTTCCCCACCGACCGCCATCGTTCAGAAATGAGTTTTGTACTTCTCGCTGTGCGAATCGGCCTCTGCACTCCGGTGTCGGTCCGTGGTCCTCAGAAGCGATATTCCCATCCGGTGTAGAGAAACTGCATCGAATCTGAGGGGCCGCTTTCGCGGATGAACCGACCCGGGAAAAAGTGGCTGTAGCCGAATGACACCGTGTTGTGACGATCGAGTTGGTACCGGAGTAGCAGGTCGAGTTCAGCGCCGACTTCTCTCGAACTTCCCGCATCACCGGCGCGACTGACGGCTCCGCCGACGTTGTACAGGGCATCTGTCGTCTCGGCCCGCCAGAACATGTGGCCGTGAACGTCGACCGTCAGTCGATCGACCGGGTCGAACGTGACCCCTGTGCTCGCGGCGATGATGTTCTGTCGCCCGACGGCGTCGATCCAGCCGAGATACGCGTGGCCGAGCGGGAACAACTGGTTGAACGTCTGCACACGTCCGCCCGGCGATCGATCGCCGCTGGCGTAATCGAAGCCGGCGAAGACGCGCGGCGTGCTCCAGACCTCCGAGAAGGTGTACCCGGTGCGGCTGGCGAACATGTAGGCGGATATAGAGTCGTTCCCCACCTTGCCAAACTGGTAGGCCCCTTCCACGTCGTAGTCGAAGGCGGTGTCTCCGATTTCGCCGGCAAGTCGTGTGCCGACGGTCTGGCGGCGTTCGCGCCCGGTCGTCTCGTTGAAGGTGACGGGCCCCTGGCGATGAAGGCCGAGCCAGTACATGTCCAGCGTTGCGTTCAGTGGTTCCAGTTGACCGGTTCCGAATACGCCAAAGAACTGGCTGTCACTGTCGCGCCTGTTCCAGTCGTACTTGCGAACTTCAACCGGCTGGGTGTAGAAGCCATGAACGGACCAGTCGCCGACATCCAGGATGGCGGAGAACCCTTCAAAGGTGCGCCGGGTGTTCGCCCAGTCCAGTGGGCTGACCAGGCGCTGCCCCCCGAAGAGAAGCTCCTGCCGGCCTGCTCGAAAGGTCAGTGTGCCGTCGTCGCTGCCGATCGGTGTGCTCACGTCGACGAACAGGTTCTGGACATCGAACGTGTCGACGTCTATCGCACGCCTGCCGCCGATGAGACGACGGTCGGTCACGCCGGCAGACTTCAGTTCACCGAAGACACGCAGGTGCTCGCCGGCCTGGAGGTCGGCATGAAGGAAAGCCCGTCCGAGAACGAAGGTATCGTTGTTGCGTGCATCGGGCGGATCGCCGAAATTGAAGTTCCTCCAGTGTTCAAGGCGAGCCCGCGCGCTGCCGCCGATGCTCAGTCGCACCGATTCATCGTCGGACAACGGCAGGTACTTCACCTGGTCCGGCCAGCGGCGCTGATCGCGCAAAATGTCGCCGTACGCCGACCAGTCCTCCGTGAACCGCAGCGGCCTGAACGCTGGCCGGGTTACTTCCGTGGCATCAGCGGATGAGTCGTTTTCGCTGGCGGCTTCAGCCGGCACCGCCGCGGCGAGTACTCCGATGGCCAGGGCGGAAGCCCAATATGTCAATCCTCGTGATCCGTTCATCTCGCTAGCCTTTCTCTTCGTGTCTGTTACTTCGGGTGATCAGGTGTTCATTGAACTCGCCGGAACGTCGCGCCTCAGGCGGCATCCGTTCTGCAACTGCCCGGCTGTGTGTCTGCGGTTGCCGACTGAGTCGACGGGGCTGAGGAGGACTGAGTGTTCTGGATCTGCGACAGGTCCGACGACATCATGACGTTGTCGATGTTCAGCAGAATGACGACCTTGTCCTTGACCTTGCCGATGCCTTTGATGTAGTTCAGCGGAATGCTGCACCCGAAGCTCGGCGTCGGTTCGATCGCGTTGCTGGCGATGTCGAGGACCTCCTGCACCGAATCAACCAGCAGTCCCATGTCGAACTGCTCGCCGTCCTCCTCCGCCGTCACCTCGACGACGATGATGCAGGTCTCCTGCGTGTGCTCGACTTCCGGCAAGGCGAACTTCGCCCGAAGATCGATCACCGGAATGATCTTGCCGCGCAGGTTCACCACGCCTTTGACGTACTCCGGCGTTCGGGGCAGCGGAGTGATGTCGATCAGGCCGATGATCTCGCGAACGCTGAGAATCTCCAGACCGTACTCCTCGACCCCGAGGCAGAATGTGAGGTATTTACTGGTTTCGACCTCAGCATCTGATTCAGTGTGGTGCGGCGCCCCGGGAGATGTGGTTGACGCGGTGGTTGCACATGTGTTGTCAACTGTCATGGCCAAAGCCCTTTCTCATTTGGCAGTCAAGCGATTGCGGTCGCCTCAATGTCGCCAGATGCGACGGCTGTCGAGATGCACGTGTCATCGGCGGCGGCCTGTCCGATGATGCCATTAATGTCCAGAATCAGCGCCACGCGACCATCGCCCAGGATGGCGCCCCCTGAGACACCCGGAATGGACTGGCTCTGCAGGCCAAGGTTCTTGATGACCACCTGCTGTTGGCCGATGATCTCATCGACCATCACACAGCAGCGGTCATCGCCTGCCTCGATCACCACGAGCAATGATTCTGTTGGATCGGTCTCGCCGTCATCGCGGCCGAGAACACCACCGAGTCGGTAGACCGGCAGCAGCGTGCCACGAACTGAAACCATCTCACCGCGACCAACGACCGTGTGAAGTTCATTCTCACTCGGCCGGAAACTTCGTTCGATGGAAAGCGTGGGCACGACATACCGTTCGCTTCCAACCCGCACGATCATGCCATCGATTATTGCCATCGTCAGCGGAAGCTGAATGATAAATGTCGTTCCCCGGCTCGGTGTTGAACGAATATCTACCTTGCCGCGCATTGCCTCAATATTCCGCCTCACGACATCCATGCCCACCCCCCGGCCGGACAGGTCGGTGACCTCGTCGGCGGTCGAGAATCCGGGGAGAAAGACAAGTTTGTAGACCTCCTGGTCTGACATCTCCGAGACGTCGCGGTCGGCCGAGAGTACGCCCCGGTCCAGTGCTTTGCAAAGAATCTTCTCGCGGTCGAGTCCTCGACCGTCATCTTCGATCTCAATCACGATCGATCCGCCGCCGTGATACGCCCTGAGCGTCAGGTGCCCGGTGTCAGGTTTGCCGGCGGCCCGGCGGTCGTCTGGTGACTCGATGCCGTGGTCGCACGAGTTGCGGATCATGTGCACGAGCGGATCGGCGATCTCCTCGACCACGTTTCGATCAATTTCAACATCCTCACCTTCGGTGACGAATTGAATCTGCTTTGTCGACTTGGCGGCGATATCACGGACAAGTCGAGACATCTTCTGAAACAGGCCGCGAAGACTGACCATGCGCAGCGACATCGAGACTTCCTGAAGATCGCGTACGATCTTCCATACGTGGCCGAGGTTTCGCTGAAGCCGCTCATCCTGAATCTGGAGATCGTCCGCATCCTGGATAACCATCTGTTGTGCGATGACCAGTTCGCCGACCATCGTCACAAGATTGTCCATGCGCTGCGTACTGACTTTTACGGTCTGGTCGACCCGCCGCTCGCCACTACCTGAATTGGACCGCCGGTCCCTGGTCTTCATCGACCCGGATCGGCCGGTGTCGGATGCCCCGGCGCCTGCGCCAGCCGCATCATCCGACTCGGCCGGCTCGGTGTCTTCGGGAATGGCGTCGAGGTCAACCGGTCGGCCTTGCACCGCTGCTTGAAGCTGCTCATTGATCGCGTCGTATCGGCCTTTCGTCGGCGCTCCTCCGCCCTCGAGCACGCCTGTCAATTGCCGCAGCATGTCGCACGAAATCAGGATGAGCCCCATCAACGGCGGATTCAGGGTCAGTGTTCGGGAGCGGGCTGCGTCGAGCAGATACTCGGCATTGTGCGCCAGATCCACGATCGCGGTGAGGTTCATGAACCCGGCGACCCCTTTGATCGTGTGGAACGCGCGGAACACTGTGTTGATCTGTTCGTGGTCGTCCGGAACCTTCTCCAGGTCAAGCAACGCTTCTTCCGCTGCGTTGATGTGATCTCGCGCCTCGGCGAGAAAATCCTGAAGGTTGTCCCTCATCGCGTCGTCAATGTCCACCACGACAGCCCCGCGGGAATCATCCCGTAGAGCCTCTGGAGACGACTGCAACGTCGAGTCCGTCGCGCCGGCGTCCGAAACATGACGGTTGTCATCATCAGCGGCGTCCAGGTTGGGATGGGGACGCTCCGCCGACTGCCGCAGTCGTTCGCACATCGCCTCGCAATCATCCGGCGATGCAGCCGGATCCTCCCGCAGCCGCTCCAGAAATACGTTGAACCAATCCAGCAGCGCAAGAAGCTCTTGGGCTGAGATTGAAATGCCGCTTTCAAGTGACGCATCAAGACGAGACTCGGCTTCATGAAATACACGCTGAATATCATGTCGCCCCAGGACACCGCACTCCCCTTTAATGGTGTGGAGCCCTCGTCGGAGGTGGCCGAGTTCCTCGTCGACCGATGATGGGTCGAGCGTGCCGGACTCAAGCGCCAGCACGCTCGGCTCCAATGAGGCGATAAGATCGAGGCTGCTGTCGATCCAGGATGCGATGAGCGCAGGGTCCGTGCTCGCCACGGCTTCGGACTGACCCGGTTCATTGCCGTGGGCAGATATTCCGTCAACGGTCCGTTGCAGTTGCTCAATGATCTCAAGCACGAGATTGAAGTGTTGGCCGACATCATCAATCGTGCGAAGCACGATGTCTTCTATGTGCTGAATGGCTGCGTCGGCGAGGGCGGCGGCGTCTGTGGCGCCGGCCTCATCCGCCGCGATGCGGGCGGACTTGAACTCATCCTGCAATGCAACCAGGCCGGGGAGATCGGTAGCATCAATCATCACCGCGGACTTGGCGATGGCCTCGATGTGCTCGCTGAAGCTCACGATCTGCTCCTGTCGTAAACACGGCACCGCACCATGCGATGCGATTTGCAGATCGGCGAAACTGGAGCATTGATGAGGAATGACCG
>SLJD01000405.1 GCA_007135295.1 Phycisphaerales bacterium | reverse complement strand
TGGTGCGATGGTGAGGGCGGGCCCAAGGGGAGCGGATGATGGTGTGCTCCCCGGTCGTCGAGTCGTCGGCTCGCTCGTCGCAGACGGATCACAGGCAAATCACAGACAAGGAAGACCGCACTGAATCGCAGCCGCCCTGATGGATGCGCGCAGGTCCGCCGCGGGCTTACTCCTCGGCGTACCAGTCAGCGTTGATCTGGATGTATTTCTGCCACTCGTCGGGCAGGTCTTCCTCGGGGAAGATCGCCTGGACGGGGCATTCGTCGACGCACAGGCCGCAATCGATACACGTTTCGGGGTCGATGTAGAGCTGGTCGGCGGCGTCGAATTCGCCTTCTTCGTTCGTCGGATGAATGCAGTCGACGGGGCACACTTCAACGCAGGAAGTGTCCTTCGTGCCGATGCACGGCTCTGCAATCACATGGGTCATGGAATCAACGTCCTTTAGATGAATACGACTCAAGCCGGCCGCAGCCGGTCTGATTCACACATCGGTCAGTGGCAAAGGGCAGTATAGACGGCCGCGGGGTGGATCGTCATCCGCTGCGGCATGCCGGCGAGAGGGGGCGGCAGCGCACAGAAAAGGCCGACCCGGTGAAGGGCCGGCCTGAGTGAGTCTCGGAACCCATCGAGCCGCCGTCATCCGCAGGGGATGCAGCGGCCGAGGCGTTGGGCGGGTCAGAAGAGCGGAGCCGGGGGCGGCGGGGCGACGCGGCGGGTGGCCTTTTTGCGGGTGGCCTTGCGGGTCGTCTTCCTGCCAGCGGCCTTCTTCTTCGTCTTCTTCTTGGTCTTCTTCTTCGCAGCCGTCGAAGTCCGTGAAGTCTTTTTCTTGGCCTTCTTCTTGGTCTTCTTCTTGGCCGCGGTCTTCTTGGCCGCCTTCTTGGTGGTCTTCTTCTTGGCGGTCTTCTTCTTGGCGGTCTTCTTCTTCGTCTTCTTCTTGGTCTTCTTCTTGGCGGCGGCCTTCTTGGCCGTCTTCTTCCGGGCGGTGGTCTTGCGTGCCGGGGACCGGCGTGCGGTGGTTTTCTTGCGTGTCGTCTTCTTGCGTGCGGCCTTCTTGGTCGTGGCGCGTTTCTTCTTGGCCATTGGTTTGACCTCCTGATGGAACGTGCGGCTTTCAAGCGTCGGAGCGAAGCCGCGGAACGAACAAAGCAGACAGAACGTCTCTCTGCTATGTCAATTTGTATCTCTATCGGACGGCAAATGGAAGACGCTTCACAGAAATTCTTGAACCGATTTTGATTCGCGCTCAACACCGACCCCGATCGCGCATCGCCGGGCGCATCGCATCAACCCCGCATCACGCTTTCACAGGCCGTTTTCATCGCATGTGAGCCGCGCGCCGCAGGGCGTTCATCGCCGCGTTGCAAACCCTTCACGCCGCGACGATTTTTCCGTGTTCACCGCTGCATGGCCGCGTTTTAACGGCTGTGGAGCACGTTTGAAGGGAGCGCACGCCGCATCCAGCAGCGTTCGCGCCGTTCGCCGCAAAGGGTTCGTCGCAGCACGAAACGCGCAATGATTGCAGACACAACGCCGTATGCGAACCGCCGATACCGCCGTCATGACCGCACAATCGGGCTGATCGGGCGGCTGAGCGTGTTCTGATTCAGACAATGAACGCGGGATCGACGGCCCGGTGCATCAGGAACCGCGTCAGTGGCGGGTGCCATCGTTTTCGGCGCGGGCCGGATCGGGATGCAGCGAGTCCAGATCGCTGCCGTTGATCCGGTTGTAGACCTTCAGCGCTTCGCGATCGGTCAGCGCGGCCGGCACACGCGCCCGGACGCTTCCTGTCGACGGGTTGTACCAGAAGCGGGCGTGATCCGGTGTGGCGGCGACGGGATCGGGCGGATGGTGCAGGTCGCGCTGCCAGGTCGGGGCGAGTTCCACCCATGGATGGCCCGCGCCGACGAGCGGGTTATCCGGAAGCAGCGTAAACCATTCTGGCTCCATCGTCGCCGGGTACCCCCGCCGCGTCAGGTCAACGTCGCCAAGCTGCGACTGCAGCATCACCTGCTGTTCGAGGTGGCGGACGCTCTCGGCGGTCTGTTCGATGTCGGCCTCGACGCGCTGCTCGGTCTGGCGATGCACGACGACGCCGGCGAAAATGCCGGTGACCATCAACGCGACCAGCGTGTCAAGAATGAGGCGCATCGTGGGTCTCACCTGGATCGATCCGGGGCGCTGCGGTTGGCGCGCAACGCCGGTTGCTTCAATCATGCCGGCGACGGAACATCCGTCATGGACACTCTCCAATGCAGATCCCGCCCGGGCCACCCGTGTTGACGACATTGACGGCCGGCGGTTCGACTTGTGCGGCGTGTCGCGATCGTGCGGGCCCATCCGTATCATGAGCGGTCCGCATTCCCCCTCTGACGCAGGCGAAGACACACCATGACCAGCATCACGACCCATCAACTCGACAACGGCCTGCAGATCGTCTTCGAGCCGATCGCCAGCGCCTCGTCCGTCGCCGTCAACTGGCTGCTGCCAGCGGGGTCGGCGTCCGATAGCGCCGAGGGCGAAGGCCACGCCACGCTCCTCAGCGAGATGATCTTCCGCGGCGCGGGCGATCTCGACAGCCGGGCGCATTCCGATGCGATGGACCGGTACGGCGTGCAGCGATCGGCGGACGTGCTGACCAATCATCTGCAACTCCGCGCGACGATGCTCGGCTCGCGGTTGAACGACGCCCTGCCGCTCGTCGTCGACATGGTGCGCCGGCCGCACCTGCCGGCCGATAAACTCGACGCCGGCCGCAGTCTCTGCCTCCAGTCCCTCGCCGGGATTGACGACGAACCGCAGCAGCTTGTCATGCTGCAACTCAAGCACCAGCACCACCCCACGCCGTTCAACCGGCACGGGTACGGCACGGTCGAGGTACTCACCAACGCGGACATCGAGGACGTCCGCCGGGCGTGGCGCCAGCGGTTCGTCCCCGACGGGTCGATCCTCTGCTTCGCCGGCTCGGTCGATCCGGACGCGACAATGAAGCGAATCAACGACTTGCTCGGCGACTGGTCCGGGTCGATCGATGAACCGCAGGAGATCGCCCCGGCGGACCGCGGCGTGACGCAACTGAAGCGCGACACTTCGCAGGTGCACATCGGCATGGCGTGGGACGCGCCGCCGGAACCCGATGAATCCTCCATGCTCGAACGGATGGCGGTCAGCGTGCTCAGTGGCGGGACGAGCGGGCGCCTGTTCACCGAGGTGCGGCAGAAGCGGTCGCTGTGCTATTCGATCGGCGCGAGTTACCACGCCGGCCGCGACCGCGGGCTGATCACGCTGTACACCGGCACGACGCCGGATCGGGCGCAGGAAACAATCGACGTCTGTTACGAGCAGCTTGACGCCATGCGCGAGGGGATCACGCAGGACGAATTCGACCGGGCCGCGACGGGGCTGAAAAGCCGGCTGATCATGCAGGGCGAATCGACCGCCGCCCGCGCGGGATCGCTCGGCCAGGACCTGTACCGCATCGGCCGGCCACGCTCACTCGACGAGGTGGCGGAAGCAATCGACGCGGTGACGCTTGACGATCTCAGCGCGTATCTTGCGGAACGGTCATTCGGCACGGCGACGGTCGCGGCGATCGGCGAGGCGGACCTCACCCTGCACACGCCAAGCGCGGTCTGAGTGTCAGCGACGGTCGGGCGGCTGTCCGGCGCCCGCCGGGGCTGCTACACTGCCGCTATGCCGCTCCTGACGTTCACTTACCAGCCCGGCACGCGCGTCCGGGTGACGCAGCAGATGCCGATGAACGACCGCGTCTGGACCAACACGGTCGAAGGCGTGATTACGCGATACCGCCAGGCGAAAACCGGTTCGTGGTTCGCCCACGCCAAGGACGATCAGCTTTGGCTCGATCGGCTGGAAATGCGGATGGACGACGGCGAGATCAACATTCTCAACCTCGATCAATACACCGTGATCGAGCCGATCGATGAGGCCGGAAGCGCAGCGGCTGCTGCCCCCGGCGGCACGAGAACGGAAGCCAGTTTCGACAGAACCGCGTCGCCTCCCCAGCCCCAGCAGCCTACGCAGTCGGCGGAAGCCCCGGGCCAGGAACTCAAGTCCGAGTAGTCGCCGACGTCGGCCCCGCCGACGGACCCGTTGGCGGGCGACATTGCGGGGCTCGCCAAACTGTTGCCGGGCTTCATCGGGGTGATTATGCTGGAGTATCGACCGCATCCGGTCGGATTCAGGCCGTGTACCCAAGTGGACTAAGGGGACGGATTGCAAATCCGTTATTCGTGGGTTCGAATCCCACCGCGGCCTTTCGTGATCCCCGTCTCTGCACAGGAGATAGGGGTTTTGATCTGTGCAGTCGACGAGGGCCATCCCGGGAGGTTGTGGGGAGCCGGGGCTATGCGCGACGTTGATGGCGGATGGTCTTTTCCACGCCGCTTTCCAGCCAAGCAAGGCAGGTGCCCAAACTGTCCGTCCAGTCTTCGTTTGGTGTCAAGGCGACCGGCTGAAATTTGAGCATCTGAGTGGTGTCGTCCTCGCGAGGCACCAACCAACGGGTCAGAGTGTAGCGGAACTGCTCCCATTTCCCGGTTGCAGGTTCCATGTTGACCGCAAGAATATCGAAATCGTCGAAGCGATACGGTCGCGTGTCTCCGCCATCGCTACTTGTCCCGGAACGCGTCTTTTGCGTCTCGACGACAAAGAGGTCACTTGGAAAGCGCCTATAACCCTCGTTTGCCGTCATGGGCCTGCCGGCTTTTCGCCGCTGCGTTTTTACTTGGATGCGAACTTGACGTTCACCTTTTCGAATAGCAAAGTCATATGCGACGTTCCCGGGTGGCGGACTCACGTCCTCCCATTGTTCCAGTGTGGGCAGGACGCACGTTTCGAAATACGCTTCGGCGATCAAGCCGCGAATTCCCCGCTGCGACAGATCGGACGAACGAGAAATGGCTTCCAGAATCACTTCAGCGGGTACTCCCCACTGAGCCTCTATTTCGTGGATCGGGTGCAACCGCCGCAGGTGTGAAAGAACCACCTGCTGATCTACCTTTGGCAGATCTTGGACCCGCCGCAGAATGTCCTTCATGTAATCCGCGCTTGCCATTCTGGTTCCGGGCGGAGAAAGTAATGGCTATGGGTCAGAAAGTCCAACTCTTCGAGCGACCAGACATGCTGCCAGCGACTGAACTGGTGAGCTGTAATCCCTTCTACACCACCCAGTTCGGAGCGGCGTATTGCGCCGATTCGCTGGATGTGATGGCTTCGATGCCCGATGGTTCGGTCAACTTAGCGGTCACATCTCCGCCCTATGCGCTCCACTTTCAGAAAGAGTATGGCAACGTTTCACAGAACGATTACATCGAATGGCTGGTGCCGTTCGCCGAGCAGATCATGCGCGTTCTCGCCGACGACGGCAGCTTCGTCCTCAACGTTGGCGGCGCCTGGATGCCCGGCCAGCCGACACGGTCGATTTACACGTACAAGCTGCTCATCGCTTTGGTCGAGCAAGTCGGCCTCCACCTCGCGCAGGAATTTTTCTGGTACAACCCAGCAAAGATGCCAGTACCCGCCGAGTGGGTGACCGTGCGCCGAATCCGTGTCAAGGATGCAGTCGAATTCGTCTGGTGGTTCAGCAAGTCGCCATGGCCAAAAGCCAACAATCGCAACATCCTACGCCCGTATAGCAAGGACATGGAACGGCTCCGAAAGAAGGGGATCAAGCGCACAAAGCGCCCCGGCGGCTACGTCATCAATGAAGGATTCGCCAATGGCGATGCTGGCGGTGCTATTCCGCCCAATATCGTCGATGACGAAACGCCAACTGATATGCTCAAGTTCGGCAACAACGCTGCGAACGACCAATACACACGGAGGTGCAAAGAGACAAAGATGAAGATTCACCCGGCTCGCTTTCCGGCTGTCCTTCCAGAGATGTTCATCAAGTTCCTTACTGACTACGACGATGTCGTGCTCGATCCATTTGCCGGGTCAAATACGACGGGGATGGTCGCGGAACGGCTGGAACGTCGCTGGCTAGCGGTGGACACAAACCAATCATACCTCGAAACAAGTAAATTCCGGTTCGACGATTACAATGCCTGAAGTAAACGCCGCAGCGAGGGGTATTGCGATGCGCGGATAACATGGCAATAACCCACACCGCTGAACATGTTGAGCCAATGCTGTGCGGAGCGGGCGGCGGCAAATCCGCGAAGTTGTCAAATCGGTCAATCCAGCGGCTGGATGCCGTGCATGGCGGGCTGGCGGCCGGCCTGGCCGGCGGCGGCGATTTCGTTGACGATGTCCATGCCTTCGGTCACCTGACCGAAGCCGGTGTACTGGCCGTCGAGGTGTCGGCAGTTCTCGCGCGTCAGGCAGATGAAGAACTGGCTGCCGGCCGAGTTCGGGTCCGCCGCCCGCGCCATCGACAGCGTGCCGGGATGGTGTTCGCGGTCGTTGAACTCCGCGTCGACGTTCCAGCCGGGCCCGCCGGTGCCGTCGCCGTTCGGGCAGCCGCCCTGAATGACGAAATCGGGCACGACGCGGTGAAAGTTCAGCCCGTCGTAGAACCCGTCGCGGGCGAGTTTGAGGAAGTTCTCGACGTGGTTCGGGGCGACGTCGCTCCACAATTCAACCGTGATGTCGCCATGCTCGGTCTTGATGACGGCCCGGGGATAGTCGCTCATGGGTCGGTGCTTTCCAACAGGGTCAGGATTCCAGAAACAGGCCGAAGGCAGCGATTCGGAACCGAACGCGCCGATCAACCACAACGCCCCATCCTATCGCGCGTCGCCGGCGCGTGAGAAACGGTAACCATGTAGGTTTGGTCACTCGCGTCGGCGTCATCGGCTCGGCGTCACCGGCAGTGGCGTCATCGGTTCAGCGGCGATTCACCGCGGGATGCGATCGGGCTCCGGCTCGGGTTCAG
>SLJD01000216.1 GCA_007135295.1 Phycisphaerales bacterium | reverse complement strand
GCCGCTGCGCCGCTGACGGTGCTTGAATCACCTACGATCGTCCTCGCCGAAGAGAACATCGACACGGATCAGATCATTCCGGCGCGCTTCCTCACCACGACGACTCGGCATGGCCTTGGCAATCATGCGTTCGCAGACTGGCGTCGCCAACACGATGGAACGCTGCGGCTGGATTGTCCGCTCAACCGTCCGGACGCTGCGACATGCAAGGTGATCGTGGCCGGCCGGAACTTCGGTTGCGGTTCATCTCGTGAACATGCCGCTTGGGCGCTCGCAGACATGGGGATTCGCGCCGTCATCAGTTCAGAACTCCCGGACATCTTTGCGTCCAATGCCGTGAAGAACGGCATCATCCCGATCGTAGCTGGCCAACCTGAGCACCGCGTACTGCTTGATAGTCCGTTCACGAACGTGCGAGTCGACTTGCGCAACATGACCGTCGAGGGCGAACATGACCTGCGATTTGCCTTCCATATTGAACCGTTTGCGAGGTACTGCCTCCTGCACGGGCTGGATCATCTAGGCTATCTCCTTCAACAGATGCCGGCTATCGATGCCTTTATGCAAACCCACAGGAACAAGGAATACGTACAATGACTGCCCGTCTTGTCTGCCTGCCGGGCGATGGCATTGGACCTGAGGTTCTCAACGCCGCACTTCGCGTCCTCGAAGCCGTCTCTTACCATTTCAATCTGGATGTGGTCACCGAACATGCGGAGATCGGCGGCGCAGCGATCGATGCATGCGGCACCCCGTTGCCGAACAAGACCGCCGCCCTGTGTGAACAGGCCGACGCGATTCTGCTCGGCGCTGTCGGCGGTCCGAAATGGAACGCACTTAAAGCGGAGAAGCGTCCTGAGCGCGGACTACTTGATCTTCGATATCGACTGAATCTGTTTGGGAACCTCCGACCGATTCATCCAGTTCCAGGAACGACACAGTCCTCCCCGATTCAGCCGGAGATACTCGATGGCGTCGACATGCTCATCGTACGTGAATTGTCGAGCGGTATTTATTTCGGCGAACGCGTTTATCAGCCGACCTTCGCCTACGACACTGCTGCATATACAGCTGACGAGATCTCCCGCGTCGTTCGCCTCGCCGCTCGATTCGCTCAGCAGAGGCATTGTTCACTGACGCTTGTTGACAAGGCAAACGTCCTGGCCACCTCACGGCTCTGGAGGAACGTCGCAACCCGGATTATGAAAGCGGAGTTTCCCGAGGTGGCACTCGATTGCATGCTCGTCGATGCCGCCGCCATGCAGATTATCTCAAACCCGAGCCGTTTCGATGTGATCGTGACCGACAATCTGTTCGGCGACATTCTTTCCGACAGTGCAGCAGTACTTACGGGATCACTCGGCCTGCTGCCCTCTGCATCGCTCAGTGAGGCAAAGGCGGCGCTGTACGAACCCGTCCATGGTTCCGCGCCGGACCTGGCGGGACGGCAATGCGCCAATCCCGTCGGAATGATTCGAAGCGTCGCTTTGATGCTGCGATATTCACTCAATGCGCCCGATGCTGCTTCATCATTGGAAGAGGCCGTAAACAGCGTGCTGCGAGACGGCCCGCGCACACCTGATTTGGCTGGCAAGGGTGAATCAGTCACAACAACTGATGAACTGGCCGATCACATCATCAATCAATTCCGCTCCAAGAAGGACGTCAGGACTCCCGCCCACGCACCCGGCACTGACACGCAATAAGGTGCGAGTGTGCTGGTATACGATCGATTGCACCACTGCTTGATCGGGCGAATCGGATGGCCTTCGCAAACACGCACTTCGATGTTGAACGCGATGAATATGGGCGCTGGCGATCGATGTTGCCACGCATCATGGGCCTCCATGCCTCCGGTGAACCGAGACGGACGACATCGCTGGTATCGACACGCCCCACGCGAGTTACCCAGCTGCCTGCTAATTGCACAACTGAAGTTCTACAAAGTGAAAGGGCTCACATGCATGCGATCGAGCCACGGCAACATCCACAGGTTTGCGAAAGATAGGACCGTCGAAGACGAATGAATGGAATTCACCGTATTCTCCACAAGGATCAACATTGACCGGGAGATCTCGCAGCAAGTCAGTATCGTATGGACGGCCGGCGAACGATGAATCGAGCTTTCGTCCGTCCACGCACGACAGGCATGCCTTGAAACCTTCTTCGATGAACTGACACGCAAGTTCCGTAGTGTCCCTCATCCAAAGAGGAAAGATGGCCTTCATGCCCATTCTGTGCATCATACGTTCTCGGTAGCAGCGAAGGTCTTCGAGAAACAGATCGCCGAAGGCTACGGTAGTAACACCTGCTTCTATGTGCTTGAAAATAGCCTCATAGATTGCACGCTCATACTGGCTATTGGTACAAAAACCTGAGTGATCGGTGGGCAGGTAGACCTTGTGCAGCGGGGGCAGATCCATGTCCGCAACTTGCTGATCGAGCAGAGATTCTCGTACACCGTGGGAGCTAATACGGCCGTCTTCACCGGAGACGGTAGTCATTAATGCGACGACATCATAGCGGTCGTCCGACAGCAGGGCTCTCAGTGTCAAAGCGCTGTCCTTGCCACCACTCCAACTGAGTACGACTGGTTGCCTCGATGATGCGTTATCTGTCATGGAGGATGGCTCTAAGGTCATTCGTTGCACGATGGCCCGCCAAGTCGAACGGCACTCACGCTGCCGGACGCGCAGGTCGCCCTTGCGGGCGGTTCTTCGTGTGATCTCGTGTCGTGAACAAGATTGTGACCCGTGCCCGCTGGGCGTGGCTGGCGCGTGTTTGTGTTGGGATTGCGCGAGCCCCGGGCCATGACAATTCTCAAGGACACGGCCCCCAGTTGGCCAGGAGCATGCCGAGATCGGCACCGCCGACCGCCCCGTCGCCCGTCAGATCCTCGGGGCATTCGTCGGGATCCGGGCACGTTCCCCATGAAGCAAGGAGGGTGCCGAGATCAGCGCCGCCAACAACACCGTCGCCCGTCAAATCAGCGGGGCACATGAGCGGCGACCAGCCGACCACCCCGTCCGGATTGATTCCCTGTGAGTCAACGAAGTCGCCCTTCATCTCAAGCGAACCATCGGGCAGGAACGCAAAGGTTGCCAGGCCCTGCGGGTCGCTGCTCGTCACGCCGCGTGCGGGAACGAGCAGCAGGTCTTCGTGCACCTGCATGTCACGCAGGTTCGCCTGAAAACCTGCATCAAATGTGTAGCCGGTAAGCGTCAGGTCACCGGTGGGTTCATCGATGAGATACGTGTGAATCGTCGCGTCACCGCCGTGGCCAGCCACAAGAGTCGAGCCGTCCGGTGAAATCACCGCCTGTCGCGGCCCGTCGCCGGGCGATGGATAGGGCGAGTTCGACAGTTCACTCAGGCCGCCCGTTTCCGGATCAAAGTCAAAGCCGGTGACCGCATCGGCGCTGATTCCCCCGCCGCCGTAGACCCGACTCCCGTCCGGAGTCACACTCAGTCCAAGCACGAACGACGAACTGTCAACCGAATCCTTCAACGTCAGTGTGCGATCCGCGTTGATTCGAAACGCCTGAAGGGTATAGTCGCCCCACGTCGTTTCCGCAAAGAGGTAATCGCCGGTCGGATGAAGGGCGATTGAATCCATGAACACGCCGGTCGCCTTCCGATCAATCTCTGTGACGACCTCGTCATCAACATCCACGTGATACATGATAAGTTCGCTGCCTTGACTGAAGTTCGACTTCGTCACCACCAGGTACTCATCATCGATCCATTGCACACTGTTCGGCGTGGGATCCGTCAGAAAGTCCATGTACATGCTCATCGTGGCATCGTGATGGACCTGGACGATCGTCACCCGACGGCCCGGTGGATCGCCCGGGGGTGGATCGCCACTGGCGTGGCCGATCGCGAGGAACTTGCCATTCGGCGTGATTGAGACTGCCGTGGCATTCGTGCCGTAGTCGAACCCCGGCCCCTCGCCCGTAACGAGTTTCTGCACGAACTCAACTGAGCCGTCCTCGTCGATGAGATACGACGTCACGCTTCCCTCATTGTTGCCATCGTTCACCACGAATGCCGCCCGCTCATTGGACTGGCCGGCTGCGATCGTGGCCGATGCCGCGACGCAAGCAAGCACCGCCGCCTGCGAAACACGGGACCACACCACCCTGCAGACACTTTCGCGAGTTCGCATCTTCCTTCTCCTCATCACCTGTAACCCGGCTCCGGTCGGATACGCCCCCCGGTGACGACGCCGTATAGAGTATAGGACCTGGCGAGCGTCAGTCTTCGTTCTCGACAGTAGCGCACCGACCTCGCCCCTCCGCGCTCACCGAAGGGGCGCCCCATTGAAGCGGCGGCCGACTTCGCATCATTCCGTTGACCGGTCACCGTTGGCGAACAAAACCATGGACCCGATTGGTAAGCTGTGGGCCAAAGGCAACCAGGCCGACTCCAGCACCGCAACTTCCGCAGAGCACGAGGGATGTTCGAAAGTGCAGAACTCACTATCGTTCGCCTGTGATGTTGCTTACGGCGCCTTGGTACGACGGCGATGTTGTCATTACTCGCGCAGCCATGTCAGCTAAGGACGCTGCTTGACGCATCTCCTGTTCGACGGCAACAGCATGCTCGTTGTCACAGAACGCCACAACCGACGGCCCCGCACCACTCAGCGCCACACCGAACGCTCCAGCCGAACGTGCCGCGGCAAAGAGTTCATCAATACCGGGAATCAGGGATTTGCGATATGGCTGATGAAGCGCGTCCTGCGTAGCCATTTCGAGCGCCGCAAAGTCACCTCGAACCGCGGCGGCAACCCAAAGCGCCGCGCGCGACACATTAAACACAGCATCATTCCACGGCACGCTCGTCGGCAGAACAGCTCGTGACGATCCGGTGTTCAACTGCAGACTGGGGACAGCAAGCACAACTCTCAGATCCCTTGGCGCTGGCACTGAAAGGGCAACGACATCCCCTTCCGGGGGCATCACTGCGACCACGAGTCCCCCCAGGATCGCTGGCGCGACGTTATCAGGATGGCCCTCCATTCGGGAGGCAAGGGTAATCAGCTCACTTTCAGAAAGCGACACGTCACGCAGGGCGTTCGCCGCCAATGTTCCAGCGACAATCGCGGTCGCGCTGCTTCCTAAACCGCTAGAAATTGGCACATGATTGTACACCGTAACCTTCATGCCGACGTCTGAGCCCTGACCGTTGTCGACAGCATTTTGGAATGCCTGATAAATCAGGTTCTCTCGCCCAGTCGGCAGATCAGGCGCCGATGCCCCCGCCGTCTTTATTAAGACTTCACGCCCCCCCAGTTCGAATTCAAAACGATTCCACATATCAACCGCCAATCCCAGACAATCAAAACCGGGACCGAGGTTTGAAGTGGTCGCGGGAACATCAACAACAACTCTTCTGGTCACTTTGACACCGATCTTTCACCGTGCATTGAGCATTCTGAACAGGGACTGATCGCGTGCAATGACCCTTTCGGCGGCTTCAACGGTTGGATCAATCATTTCCACCTCTTTACTTGCCGAAATCGCCTGATCAGGATCCTTGAGTCCATGGCCAGTCAATACGCACACCACACGAGTTCCCCTCTGAACGAGCCCCTGACGCGCTGCCTTGATTAGGCCAGCAAGGGCTGCTGCGGACGCCGGCTCAACAAAGATCCCCTCGTTTCTGGCGATAGCCTGATACGCACTGATGATTTCCTGATCAGTCACGGCATCTATGGTTCCGCTCGATTCGTCACGTGCTGCGAGAGCGCCGTGCCAGTTGGCGGGATCACCGATGCGGATTGCCGTTGCGATTGTCTGGGGATGCGATACCGGTTCGCCATGAACGATCGGTGCGGCGCCGGCGGCCTGGTAGCCCATCATCTTTGGTAGCGTGTTCGCACGTTCTGTCTTGCAGCATTCACTGAAGCCCATCCAGTACGCGGTCATATTGCCAGCGTTACCAACAGGAATAAAAAGGTACTCAGGTGCATCTCCCAGCGCATCAACGACCTCGAAGGCAGCGGTCTTCTGCCCTTCAAGTCGATAGGGGTTAACTGAATTGACGAGTGCGAAGGGATAACGCTCACCCAGCGTCCCGACAATGCGCATTGCGTCGTCAAAATTGCCCTTGAGGGCAATCACCATCGCGTCGTGCATCAGCGCCTGACTGAGCTTGCCCAAGGCGAGATTGCCATGAGGCACAATGACGACAGCACGCATCCCCGCTCGTGCAGCATACGCTGACGCTGCTGCTGATGTATTGCCGGTTGACGCACACAGGACAGCCTCGGCACCGTCATGAGCCGCCTTCGTTACGGCCACGCTCATGCCACGATCCTTAAATGAACCGGTAGGATTGAGGCCTTCGTACTTGACAAACACATCAGCGCCAATGCCTGCCTGTTTAGCAAAGCGCGGCACGGGAATGAGTGGCGTATTCCCCTCCTGCAGGGTAATGGGCGTTGCGTCAGCAGGCAGGCCAAGCAGGGGGCGATATCGAGCAATGATTCCTTGGTACGTCACTGGTTACGCTCCACTGGCCCGTAGGTCACGCAGATCTTGGCGGACAGCACTCGATATGCCAATCGGTGCGAGATCATATATGAATGAATCGCCATAGCGAGCACTCGATGATGGTACGGCTTTGACGAATGCCGGTACTATAGCGTTTTCTGGTTGCCGGCTCGAAGCTGCTTCACATCCGAGCACCATGCAAGTCGGTAAGTACAGTTCTCCTGCCGGATGGACCGCGCAACAGCTAACGCCCGCGATAGCCGACAGGGGTTCTGCGAAAACTCCATGCGACGTGGCGTTGCTGATGACAGCGTAACTAGGTCCTGTCTGACGGATCAGAGAGGCGAAGACAGCGTTGGATCATCGCGAGCTTGATCATTGCGAGGAAGTGGGTCGCCAGTTTCTCATATCGAGTACCAATTCGACGGCAGCACTTC
>SLJD01000089.1 GCA_007135295.1 Phycisphaerales bacterium | reverse complement strand
CGAGCAGCCGCCTTCGCTTGTGACTGCGGATTCGCAGCACACGCACGCAACGCCGTGGCCGAACGACATGCGGACGACAGGCATGATCGCTGCATTCACCGCGATGCTGGACGGCCTCACGCCGCCTGAAGCGTTTGACGTCGCCCAGCGTGTCATTGAACACCGCCGCCAATCCGAAACCGATCCGATCCCGGCTGAGCTGTGGCAACGGCCGGCATGACGACGCACACGCCATCGGCACAACTCGCATTCCGCCCATCATGGAACAACCGCACCGCGCAGCAGTCCCGCTTGCTGTGTTGAACGCACGCCCGCCACGAACGAACGGATGCACGGCCTCATGAAAACAACGCGATGATCCTGACAGTCTCACAACCACATGTGCTGACGAACCCCGCCGTGCCCCTTCGGATGATTGCGCGTCAGGGTGGTCGAGCAAAAAGACCGACAGCCCTGCATGACATCACGCAGAGCTGCTCAGCAGGAATGGAAGCAAAAAAGAATCCGCCGCCCGGACGCTCCGACACTTCCGGACGGCGGCGCGCCACGGCCCGCAGGCCGTGTTCAAGTCTGTATCGATCTATCCACAGTAGCCGCTTCAGCGGTATCCGGTCAATGGCAGAATGCCAGCTTCCGGAAGTTTTCGTAAATCACTTTATACCAGAGATTTATGGAAAAATCCCGTCGTCCGGACACCCCCCGCCACAAGAAACCCAAACAAAAATGAACCAAACATGACCAACAACACTCGCCGAGCCAATCAATTTAAATGCATCGATGTAAGCATCATGGCCGTCTGGCGGTCAGCCGCAACCGGAAGCGTTGAGGTGCTCATTACCCGCCGGCCGGTCGAAACACATCTCGGCGGGCTGTGGGAATTGCCGGGCGGAAAAATCGAGCCCGGTGAATCCGTCGAGGCGGCCGGCCGACGCGAACTCCGGGAAGAGACCGGCCTGGCGGTCGACGAGGTCGAACATCTTCTCGCAGTCGAGCACGCCTATCCCGATCGCCGGGTCCGCTTGCACGGCCTGCTCGGCCGGCTTCGGACACCTGCCGGGGACGACGCCGCTCCGCCGATCGCGGTCCCCCACCGCTGGGTCCGGCCGGACGATCTGGCGGGTATCGAATTTCCGGCCGCCAACGCCCCGATCACCCGGGCCGTCTCTGAGACCCTGAGTCGCGTTGCGAATCAGTCACAATTAGAAAAAACGGGGATCCGGGCATCTCGCTGAAGCGGGGTTCCGGTATAGCGCGTGCGCGCGTCGAATGGAGATCGAACATGCCTGACTCAACGTCATCCGCTCCGCCCGGCCGCCCCGCCGACACATCGTCCGATCACCCGGCTGAAGCGTCCTCCGATTCCGGCGGAGTGTCGCGGCGGTCGTTCATTCAGACGCTCGGCGTCTCCGCCGCGGCCGGGGCGTGGGCCCGTCGGGAACAGGCGGCCGCAGCGCGCCCCGACGCCGATGACCCGGATGCTGACGACCTCGAGACGTTCGGTCCCGGCGCGCAGCACATCACCCTGTCGGTCAACGGCCAGCCGCTTCGCACGCAGGTCGAGCCGCAGACCACGCTCATGGAAGCGCTGCGATGGCATCTGGAACTGACCGGCACAAAGGAATGCTGTGATCGAGGGGCGTGCGGGGCGTGCAGCGTCCTTGTCGACGGCCGGCTCATCAACTCATGCATGATGCTCGCCGCCGACGCGCGCGATGCGGAGGTGATGACCATCGAAGGATTCGCCGGCGACAACGGCGATCTCACGGCGGTTCAGGAAGCGTTCATCAAGCACGATGCGCTGCAGTGCGGCTACTGCACGCCGGGGCTGATCGTCGCGACCCACGCCCTGCTTGCCCGCCACCACCAACCGACGCTCGATCAGATCAAGGCCGGGCTGAGCGGCAACCTCTGCCGTTGCGGGGCGTACACGAACATCTTCAACGCGGTGCTCGACGCGTCCGGCCAGTCCCCGATCGCTGACCCGAACAATGGAGGCGTGTGATGGCCGACGAAACCACTCACCTGCCGACCCACATGCCGATCGAGAATCGGCCACGCAACATCAGCCGTTCGGTCAACGATCACACGAGCCGGCTTGACGGCGTCGCGAAAGTCACCGGCCGGGCGGCATACACCCGCGACCGGTACCTCGACAACCAGTTGTTCGCCGGCTTCATCCGATGCCCGTGGGGGCAGGCCCGACTTGAGTCATTCGACCGCGAGCGGGCACTGGAAGTCGATGGCGTCGTCGAGGTCGAACTGCAGGGCCGCAGCGGCGAGTACCACGGCGACATCGTCGGCCACATCGTCGCGGAGTCCAAGCCGGCCCTTCGCCGGGCGATGAACGCCCTCGGCGCGACATGGCGTCGGCGGCCGAGTCTGACGCGCCTAGAAGATGACATGGACGACCCGCCGGATGTCAACGCCGCGACGCGGGACCTGCTCAGCGAAGCGGAGCACGTCTTTGAAGCGACGTACACCACGCCGGTCCAGACGCACGCGTGCCTGGAGACCCATGTGCTCGTGGTGGATCATGACGGCGAACGCGCCACGGTTTACGCCTCGACGCAGGGCACTTCGGTCGTCAATGAACAGGTCGCCGAGCCGCTCGACCTGCCGCAATCGAAGTACGAGGTCGTCTGCGAATACGTCGGCGGGGGTTTCGGCTCAAAGTTCCCCATCGGCCGGGAAGGCCAGCTCGCCGCGTCAATCGCCGCCAAATACAAACGCCCGGTCATGTGCGACCTCGACCGGGCCGAAGAACACCTCGACACGGGCAACCGCCCGTCCAGCCGCAGCACCGTCCGTATCGGCGTCAACGAAGATGGAACGATCCTCGGCGGGCGGATACATACGTGGGGCGGGACGGGCGTCGTGCAGCGTGGCGGCGGGGTGCGGTTCCCGTCGGGGCGATTCGACTTCGGCGAGATTCAAAAGTCACACCACGACGTGTCGTTCAACGGCGGCGCGCCGCGGCCGATGCGCGCCCCGGGCCATCCGCAGGGCGCCTTCGCCGAGGAACTGATGGTCGATGAGATCGCCGAACTGGTCGGCGTCGATCCGGTCGAGTACCGCAAAAGATTGGATACCAGCGACGCCCGACGCGAAATGTACGACCTCGGCGCGGAGTTGATCGGCTGGAACCAGCGTGAGGCCACTGGCGAACAGCGCAGGGCGATCCGGCGGGGCTTCGGCGTCGGGTCCACCACGTGGGGGCCGAACCGCTCAAACGCCGAGTGCGAGGTCGTCATTCACCAGGACGGCAGCGTCGAAGCCCGCACCGGCACGCAGGACATCGGCACCGGGCAGAAGACGATCATGGGCGTTCTCGCCGCCGAGCATCTCGGCGTGCCGCTTCGGAACGTCGAAGTTCGAATCGGTCGCTCAACACTGCCGGCCGGCCCGCCATCCGGCGGATCGGTGACCGCGCCGGGCACGTCGCCGGCCATGATCGACGCGGCACACGACGCCCGCCGGCAACTGCTCGACGCGATCGCTGAACAGGAAGACCTCAACGCGGACGACCTGCGCCTCGAAGGTGGCAACGTCTATCGTGGCGACGAGCGGATACTGGAATGGTCCCGGGCCGTCCGGCGAATGCGAAACGACCGCATCACCGGCCGGGGGCGATCGACCGGCCGCGATGACCCCCACTGGGGCGAGGGTCACAGCGACGGCGTGCAGTTCGTCTCACTTTCCGTCGACGTCGAGACCGGCATGATCCGCGTGGACAAGGTCATTGCGATTCAATCGTGCGGCCGCGTCGTCGCGCGGAAGACCGCCGAGAGCCAGATCATCGGCGGCGTGATTCAGGGGCTGAGTTTCGCGCTGTACGAGGAGAAACTGCTCGACCGCTGGACCGGCGCGATGGTCAACCCCGACCTGGAGATGTACAAGATCCTCGGCTCGCGCGACATGCCCCACATCGTCCCGGTCCTGTGGGACAAGGGGCAGAGCGGCGTGCGGTCGCTCGGCGAGCCGCCGGTCATTCCCACGGCGGGCGCGGTCGCGGGAGCGGTGTTCAACGCCCTCGGCCGGCCGGTGCGTGACCTGCCGCTGACGCCGGACAAGGTTCTCGCCGCCCTCGATTCCCAAGGAGGTGACGCGTGAGTTTTGCGATCGCCCGACCGACCAGCCACGAACACGCCGCCCGGCTGCTTGCTGACGGTTCGTACCGCCTGCCGGTGCTCAAGGCCGGGGGCATGGACGTGGTCGATCACCTCAAAGAGAACCTGATCGATCCGGATCTGCTCGTCGACGTGCAGCCGCTGCGGCCGGATGAGCCGGGCGGCGCGATTCACCACATCGAGACGGAGAACGGCGGGCGCGTGGTCTTCGATGCGTCGACCACGATGACCGAACTCGCCGAGTCCGAGGTCGTCCGCGAGCACTGCCCGGTCGTCGGCCAGTCCGTCGCCGACGCCGCAACACCGCAGGTCCGCAACGTGGCCACCGCGGCGGGGAACCTGCTTCAGCGGCCGCGGTGCTGGTACTACCGCCGTAAACAGTTCGACTGCCTCAAGAAAGGCGGTTCGACCTGCTACGCCGTCGAAGGCGAGAACCGGTACCACGCGATTTTCGGCGACGGGCCGTGCTACATCGTCCACCCGTCGAACCTCGCCCCCGCACTGAACGTGTCTGACGGCGTGGTGCACTGGGTCAACCGCGACGGCGAATCGCACCGGACTCCCAGCCGCGACCTGTTTCACAGTCCGCGCGAGGATGTCGAATCCGAACACACGCTGCCGAACGATGCGGTCATCACGCGGATCGAAGTCGCGGACCGTCCGGCGAGCGGGTTCTACGCCGTCAAGGAAAAACAGTCGTTCGACTGGCCGCTCGTCTTCGCGTGCGTGCAACTGGATCTGGACGGCGACCGGATTGAATCCGCGGACGTCTGGGCCGGCGCTGTCGCGCCGGTTCCGTGGCCGCTGCCGGATGTCGCGGAGGCGTTGCGGGGCGTTCGCATCACCGACGCCGGGGCGGTGCGTGAGGCGTGCGCGAACGCGATCCGGGACGCCCGGCCGATGCGAGACAACGGTTACAAGGTAAAACTGCTTCCGGTCGCCATCCGCCGCGCCATCCGCCGGGCGAGCGGCCGGCCGGCCCACGACCTGTTTGATGGGGAGGAGTAAGCCATGGCCCGCACCGTATCCCTGACCGTCACGTGCGACCGACTCCGGCACAAGATGATGTACATCGACGAAGCGCAGAAGCGGTTCGGTGCGGTCGACGATTCATCGGACACGCGCGTCTTCTGGTGCGCCGGGACGTTCGAATCACGCGGGCCCGACGGCCGTCCGGTCGATCCCGACGCGTGCCGTCTTGGCCGGGCGTGCTACTGCCACGCCGACGACTGAGCGGCACCGGCAGCCTCCGCCCTCCTGTTGATATATGTTTTCACAGGATGGGTTATTGGGCCACACGGAGTAAGCCGCATGCGTCCCGCGGAAGAAAAAACCGGATTCATCAGAAGATTTCCTTGCCCGGCCTGTATGCTTGGAACAGAATACCACTGGCAGCGCGACATGCCGGGGGCATCCGAGAGTTCTTTTCGGTGAATGTTCTCGGGACACTTGGGGGAGATCTCGGCCGGTCGGCTGCTTATCATCCTCCGGCTTGCGGCGGAGCAGGCCAAGCGCAGGGGGGCTGTGTGAGCTTCTGAGGCGTCCGGGCGTAAGTCGGCGACGCCTCACAAGCCCACACGGACGACAACTGGATCAGGCGGGCGGCTCGAGAAGCCGTGCGCCATCGGAGTCGAGTCCGTGGAACATGGACAGTACTGAATATCAACAGGTTGAACATCTTCTGGGGTATTCGTTTGAGAACCGGGAACTGCTCGACCGCGCGCTGACCCACGCGTCCAAAGCCGACCACCGCCTCGACAGCAACGAGCGGCTGGAATTTCTCGGCGATGCCGTGTTGGGCATGGTCGTCTGCGAGTACCTGTTCGAGCACTTCCAGGATCTGCTCGAGGGCGAACTGACAAAGATCAAGTCCACCGTCGTCAGCCGGCAGACGTGCGCCGAGGTCGCGCTGGACATGGGCCTCGGCGAGTTGCTGCGGCTGGGCAAAGGCATGTCAAACCACGACGAGCTTCCCAATTCCGTTGTGGCGGCGGTCTACGAGTCGATCATCGGAGCGATCTTTGTCGACGGCGGGTTGGAAGTGACGCGCCAGTTCATCCTCGGGAAACTGCGCGGCCGCATCGACAAGGCCGCCCGGTCCGGCCACCAGTACAACTTCAAGTCGGTCCTGCAGCAGTCCACGCAGCAGCTTGAGATGGAGCCGCCGCAGTACGTCGTGCTCGATGAGAAAGGCCCGGACCACGCCAAGTGCTTCGAGGTCTGCGTCGAGGTCGGCGCCCGGCGGTTCGATTCTTGCTGGGGCCCATCCAAGAAGCATGCCGAGCAGCAGGCGGCCCTGGAAGCGCTCATTTCGCTCGGCGTGGCGGAGCGGAACGACGAAGGCGACGTGATGCTGCTCGACTCGGGCGACACCGTCAATCCGTTCGTCGACCAGTCGACCGACTGACGGCCCCGCCAGTCTCCCATGCATGTCGCGGTTGTCACGCCTTCGCTGCGCGCAGCCGGCCGGCGGCGGTGATAGTCTACCGTCCGCGAAACGGTTGTCCGCAGACCGAACCGAAACCGAGACTGGCGGTGGAGCCCGGCATGATTGAGATTCAGTGCGACAAGTGCAGCAAGGCCTTTGAGGTGAACAACGACCAGGCCGGCCAGCGCGTCGAGTGCCCGTACTGCGGTGACACGAACCGCGTGCCCGAGCAGTCCGGGCCGGAGTCCATGGGCCTGCCGCCGGAGTCCGGGCCTGAAGAGACAATCAAGATTGTCCGGCCGGCGATGTTCCGCGCCCACCCGATCCGGTTCATCATCCTTTCGATCCTGCTGGTCGGCGGGTTGATTGCCGCGGGCGTGTTTCTCTTTCAGGACCGCCACTGGCCGGCGCTGCTCAGCGCGGTTCCTGCCGTCGTCGCCGCGGTGTGGTTCATCGTCTG
>SLJD01000336.1 GCA_007135295.1 Phycisphaerales bacterium | reverse complement strand
GGGTGACCGCGCGGTGGCGGTGGTCCTGTCGGGCACGGCGGCCGACGGGTCGCGGGGGATCAGCGCGATCAAGTCCGCCGGGGGCATGGTGCTCGTCCAGGACCCGCAGACGACCGAGTATGACGGCATGCCGCGCAACGCGATCCGCACCGGTTTGGCGGACCTCGTCCTGCCGGTCGAGCGGATGCCCGAGGTGCTTGAGCGCCTCGCGGCCCGGCCGGTCGATGTTGACGCGGCCGGCGTTGACCGCGACGAGGAGGCGGCGCCGCCGGGCGTGGAGCCGGCGACGCTGCAGGACATCCTCGGCGTGCTGCGCGAGCAGTTCGAGTACGACTTTTCCGACTACAAGCAGCCGACGCTGCTGCGCCGAACGCAGCGCCGGATGAGCCTGCGCAGCATCGATTCGTTCGAGGCGTACGCCGAGCTCCTGCGCAAGGACAACGACGAAGCGGCGACGCTCTTTCGCGACCTGATGATCAACGTCTCACGCTTCTTTCGCGACCCCGAGGCGTGGGAGGAACTGGAACGGGAAGTCATCGATCCGCTCGTGGCCCGGCGCGACTCCGGCGATGAGATCCGCGTGTGGACCGCCGGGTGCGCGACCGGGGAAGAAGCGTACACCATCGCGATGCTGCTGCTGGAGAAGATCGAACTGTCGGGCAAACGCATCACGCCGCAGATCTTCGCGACGGACGTCTCGGAGAGTCTCGAGGTCGCGCGGGCGGGGGTGTACCCGGCGACGATCCCCGAGCAGGTCTCCGAACAGCGCCTCAAGCGGTTCTTTACCGCGCGCGAGGCGACGTATGAGGTCACCAAGGAGCTGCGCGAGACGGTCGTCTTCGCGCGGCACAACGTCATCCGCGACCCGCCGTTCTCGCGGATGGACCTGATCATCTGCCGGAACCTGCTGATCTACATCGAGCCGCAGGCGCAGCAGAAGATCCTCGGGATGTTCAACTTCGCGCTGCGCGACGGAGGGGCGCTGTTCCTGGGCAGCGCCGAGACGATCGGCGTGCAGGGCGATCTCTTCGAGCCGATTTCGGCGGCGTGGCGGATCTTCCGCTCGCGGCGCGATCTGCACGCGGGGCGGTTTGACTTTCCGCGGGCCACCGTGACGGCCCCGCGACCGGGGGCGGGCGGGGAAATGAAACGGCACCGGCCGGCCCGCGATGAGTACCTGTCGATGGCGCATCGCGCGCTGCTCGACCGGTACGCCCCGCCGTCGGTGGTGGTTGATGCCGACCACCAGGTGCTCGTGTACTACGGGGACACCTCGCGGTACCTCTCCCAGCCGGGCGGGGAGCCGACGCGCGACCTGATGGCGCTGGTCTCCCCGGGCATCCGCCCGCTGCTGCGTCATGCGATCAGCGAAGCGACCGGCGAGAGCGGGTCGGCGGCGAGCGCGAACGCGTCGATCAAGGATGGCGAGACGCGCCGGGCGGTGAGGATCACAGTCAGCCCGATCGGGCCCGCGCGGGACGAGACGCCGACACTGCTGGTCAGTTTCGAGGAGCCGACCGAAGAGCCGGCCACAGAACCCCCGGAACGGTCTCCGGAATCGGCCGACGGCGACCGGACCAGCGGCCGGGGCGATGACGGCCGCCGGCAGACCGTCGATCAACTCGAAGAGGAACTGCGCGTCACGCGGCAGGAGCTGCGCGATATCTCCGAGCAGTACGACCGGCTCGTCGAGGAGTACAGCACGTCCAACGAGGAGATGCTCTCGATCAACGAGGAACTGCAGTCGGCCAACGAAGAGCTGGAGACGTCGAAGGAAGAGCTGCAGTCGCTCAACGAGGAACTTAACACGCTCAACAACGAGCTGCGCAGCAAGGTCGAAGCGGTCGAGCAGACGAACAACGACCTCAACAACCTGCTGGCGAGCACGGAGATCGCGACGATCTTCCTGGACATGGACTGCCGCGTGCGCTGGTTCACCCCGGCGATCAAGCAGGTCCTGCGCCTCATTTCGTCGGACGTCGGCCGGCCGGTCAGTGATCTGGCGTCGAGGGTGACGGGCTCGGACCTGGAGGCCGCCGCACAGAACGTGCTGGACACGCTGGTCCCCGTCGAGACCGAGGTCGAGGACGAACAGGGCCGGTTCTTCATCCGCCGGGTCCTGCCGTACCGCACGACGGACAACCGCATCGACGGCATCGTCGTGACGTTCGTCGACATCACCGAACACAAGAAGGGCGAGCGGCAGCGCGAGCGGCTGATGCACGAACTGAGCCACCGCATCAAGAACACGCTGGCCACGGTGCAGGCGATGGTCCGCTCGCTCGTCTGTCAGCACACCGAGTTGCCGGACTTTCTCAAGGCGTTCGAGCCGCGGCTCGCCGCGCTCGCCCGCGCGCACTCCGTACTGACGCTTCCGGGCGACGAACGCATCGAACTGCGGCACCTGCTCAAGCGCGAATTGATGCCGTATGTCGGCGAGGAGTCGGACCGCGTGTTCGTTTCGGGCGACGGTCTGGCCCTCAATCGCGAACCGGCGATCGCGCTGGAACTGGTGTTCCATGAACTGGTCACGAATGCTGTCAAGTACGGCGCGCTCTCCAACGACACCGGCTCGATCGCCGTGACATGGAAGCGCGTCAGCGAATCCGACGGGCCGCACGCGAGGATCGAGTGGATCGAATCCGGCGGTCCGCCCATTGAATCCGGAAGGGCGAGCGGCTTCGGATCGATGTTGATTGAGAGCAGTATCGCCCACGATCTGGCGGGGAAGGTCGATATGCAGTTCAAGGCGGACGGCCTGCAGTGCTTTATCGATTTCCCCATGTCGGACAGAGCGAGTAATGGCAGCGACCACAACGCCAGCAAAGGAGTCAGCGATGGAACCGACGAAGGAATCGAAGAAACACGTTCGTCCGGTGTCGATCGTGATTGACTCCGAGGCCAGTCTGGCCGGCCTGCGCATCCTGATTGTCGAGGACATGGGTCTGATCGCCCACGAATTGCGGTTGATGCTCGACAGGATGGATTGTCACCTTGTCGGTGTGGCGTCACGGCTCGATGAAGCCACGCGCCTCGCCAGAACCGAGCGTCTCGACGGCGTGCTGCTCGACCTGAGCCTCTCCGGCGAGGATTCGTACCCTGTTGCTGAGATTCTCCACGAGCGCGGCATCCCGTTCATCATCATGTCGGGCTACGACACCAGTTACATCCGCAGCGACTGGGCGAGCGAAGCCCACCTGCAAAAGCCGTTCGACCACGATGAGCTGGTGAAAATGATGCTTCACACGTTCCCGCCCGCCAAGGATGCGTGAAGGTTCGTCTGGCCGAAGCGTGAGATGACTGACAAACGGCTCAATGGCCCTTTGATCACGAGGCAGTTCTCGACGGCGAAAGCGCAATGGGAGCATCTGTCGCTGCCGGGCCGGCGTCGGGAAGTGGGGGGTTGTTGGGGCGGCGGTCCGCGCGTGCCTCGCTGATGCAATGGGAGCCCGGGTGATCCTCTTTTGGATTCTCGTGAGAGCCCCCGCGGTGAAGGCGGGGGCGTCACGCAAGACGCGTGATCGACTCCGGTTACAAGAAGTGGGCCAGGGTGGACTCGAACCACCGGTATCTGTTTGCCACAATGACCCGCCAAGCGGGATCGGCGCACGCGCGATCGTCAGCGACTACCTGGCGCCTTGGAATGGGACTTCAAAGAGGAAGCGGTACTTCGGAGAGGATGAAGACTGACCGCGGCGGGATGCAGGAGAGGGTCGTGAGGGATTTGACGCAGATCGTTGTGTAAGGACCGGTCCGCGGCATCGACTCATGGGTGCAGCAGGCGGTATGCGGTCCCGGAATGGGCGTGTGCCGGCCAGGAGACCCCACCGATGGAGGTGTTCGATGTCGATAGCCGACCAACCCGTTTCGCTGACGATCAGCGGAGCGAACGAATTTGACGGCCTCGTGGAGCGTGCATCCGGCAGGCCGCTGTGCGGAGCGACAATTGAGACGGTGCAGGTCAACATCGGCCTGACGTGCAACCTCGCCTGTCGGCATTGTCACGTTGAATCGTCGCCGAACAAGGTGGAGCAGGCCGACTGGCCGACATTGTGCGATGTGCTCGATGCGTTCGACCGGGCCGGCGCGAAGACGATCGATATCACCGGCGGCGCTCCGGAGATGAACCCGCACTTTCGGCGGTTTATCGGCGAAGCGACGCGGCGCGGGGCGGACGTGATGGTTCGCACGAACCTCACCATCATGCTCGAAGCGGGCTACGAGGGCTTTCCCGAGTTTTATCGAGACTACGGCGTGCACCTCGTCGCGTCCCTGCCGTGCTACATGGAAGAGAACGTGAAGCGGCAGCGTGGCCTGCATGTTTTCCACGAGTCGATCGAAGTCATTCAGCGACTCAATGCCGTCGGGTACGGCCGGCGCGACGATCTGCCGCTTGATCTCGTCTATAACCCCGTCGGCCCGTCGCTCCCGCCGTCAGAGAAGTCCCTTGAAGCCGATTACCGTCGCGTTCTCAATAACCAGTTCGACATCGACTTCACGAATCTCGTCGCGATTACGAACTTGCCCATCGGCCGGTTTCAGCATGATCTCGACCGGCAGGGCCGGGGGGAAGCGTATCGGCGACTGCTGCGCGAATCGTTCAATCCCGCGACGATCGATGGGCTGATGTGCCGCCATCAACTGCATGTCGCGTACGACGGGACGATGTACGACTGCGATTTTAACTACGCGATCGGGCTCGCCGCCCGGCCGGACGGGAACGGGTCGCCGAATGCGTCCCGGGGGCGGCCGCATGTGCGGGACTTTGATCCGGCCACCTGGCGACGCCGGCGGATCATGACCGGCGAGCACTGCTTCGGCTGCACCGCCGGCAGCGGCTCGTCATGCGGCGGATCACTGACGTCATGACAGTTCACTGTCAGAGAAGTATCAGCATTCGCAGCGGACGTGCAGTAGCACGGGATTGCGAACTGCGTCCTGCACCAACGATTCAAGCACCAGCACCTCAAGGAGTACTGCCACCATGCGGCTCATTCTGTTTTCCATCGGATCATTGTTCCTCGTGACGTTCGCCGGCTGCCAGATATCTCAAGCCGACGCCGCCCACGCCGCTGGTAATGAGTCGACGCTGCCCGAACCGGCCGACCGTGCTGAAGATGTCGAGCCGAGGAAGGAGGGCGAGCGTGCCCCGGCGGTGGCCATTCTCGATCATCAGGGTGAACGGGTCAACACCGCGGCACTGTACCGGCAGCAACCGACGTTGTTCGTGTTCTATCGCGGCGGATGGTGCCCTTACTGTACTGAGCACCTTCGCGAGCTGGCGATGATCGAGGACGACCTGAAGAACCTCGGCGTGCAGATGGTCGCGGTCAGCCCGGATCGGCCGGAGAAGCTGCAGGAATCGATTGGCGAGCATGAGTTGAGCTACACGCTGCTCTCGGACAGTGACATTCGCCTCGCCCGCGCGCTCGGCCTGGCCTTCCGTGTTGACGATCAGACGCACAGCATGCTGCTCGGCCACGACATTGACATCGAGGCTGCGTCCGGGCGCTCGCACCGTGTTCTGCCCGTCCCGGCGGTGTACCTGATCGATACCGAAGGAACGATCCGGTTCGCGCAGTGGAATCCGGACTACCGAGAGCGCATCAGCGGCGATGCCATTGTCCGCGCCGCAGAAACAATCGCTGAGTGAGGCCGCTGCCCCGCATCCCACCCCGCTTGGAATTGCTGTCATGAATGAAGCTGCGGCATCAACTCAAACACCCATGGCATCATCCGGTGCGTCAATGCGATCGCTTCTCGAACGGTACAGCGGGCTGATCCGGATCGCATCCATCGTGGGCATTGTGATCGGCCTGTTTCTGGTGATGCAGACGCTGCCGGTCGGTGACGGCGTGCGGAGGCTTGAAGGGTGGATCGACGGCCTTGGATTCTGGGGACCGCTCGTCTTCGCCGTCATATACATCATCGCAGCGGTCGCATTCATTCCCGGTGCAGCGCTGACGATCGCGGCGGGGGCATTGTTCGGCCTGGTGTGGGGGACCATTGCCGCGTCCGTTGCGTCGACGACTGCTGCCGCCCTGGCGTTTCTCATCGGCCGATACATCGCCCGCGACGCAGTGCAGCAGCAGGCACAGCGGTACTCGAAGTTTCGCGCCGTCGACCGGGCGATCGGCGAAGAAGGATGGAAGATCGTGGCATTGTTGCGGTTGGCGCCGGTCTTTCCATTCAACGCTGGCAACTACCTGCTGGGGCTGACGGCGGTTCGGTTCTGGCCGTATGTCTTCGCGAGCTGGATCGCCATGCTGCCCGGAACGTTCCTGTATGTGTATTTCGGATACCTCGGCCGGGCCAGCGTCGAAGCTGCGGGCGGCGTCGGGGAGCGAAACGTCCTGGAATGGATCATGTTGACCCTGGGGGTTCTCGCTATTCTCGGCCTCGTTGTGTATATCGTGCGATTTGCGCTTCGTGCACTGGCTGCGCACACTGACATGGACCTGCCCACTGAACGGGATGCGGAACAGACCGAGACGGCAACGAAAGACTCGGCAGGCTGCGCGGCGCGGTCCTGGCGCGCAGCGGTGCTGCCCGGTGTGTCAATCGTCGTCCTTGTTCTCGGCGCCTGTGCGCAGCTCAACCCGAACTGGCTCACATCGCTGTTCAGGCCGCCGGCGGTGGTCATGGTTGAAGCGTATGAGCACAGGGACGACGGCCCCGGGTTTGACCACGCCGAATTCGACCGGATGCTCGCTGCGTACGTCAGCGATGAGAACGGCGGCGGATGGATCGACTACCGGGCGTGGAAGGCCGATGACCGCGAGGCCTTGCAGACGTACATCGGTCGGATCGGTGAGGCGGATTGCGATGCGCTCGGCCGGGATGAGAAACTCGCACTGCTCATCAACGCGTACAACGCGTTCACTATCGAGTTGATCTTTGAGTACTGGGACGGCGGCGAGCTCGATACCATTCGGGACATCCCGTCCGTTAGACGATGGGATGATGAGCGGTGGCAGGTCGGCGAGAACACCTGGTCACTCAATCAGATCGAGCATGAGCAGATTCGCC
>SLJD01000417.1 GCA_007135295.1 Phycisphaerales bacterium | reverse complement strand
TGCTCGTGCGCGACGGCGAAGCCGATCTTCATCGCTTCGATCGCCCGGTGCAGCCACTGCGCCGAGTTGATCGCCGGGTCATCGGGGAACTGCTCCAGCACGCCGAGCGCGATCAGCGCCGCGATGCCCTGGCCGTTGGGCGGCAACTCGTGCAGCGTCAGGTCGCGGTACGTGACGTCGAGCGGCTCGACCCGGTCGTTGCGGTGCTCGGCGAGGTCATCGGCCGTCATCAGCCCACCTGCTTGCGTCGATGCGCCGGCGATGGCCGTGGCCAGACGACCGCTATAGAAGGACTCACCGCCCGTCGTCGCGATCTCTTCGAGCGTCGCCGCGTGATCGGGAAGGATGACCCGCTCGCCCGTCTGCGGCGGCCGGCCGCTCGGGCAGAAGGTCCCCTGCCAGTCCGGGAAGTCTTTGAACGTCTCGGCCGCGCGCTGCCACGCGTCAGCGGTCTGTGGCGAGACGAGATAGCCGCGTCGGGCGTACGCGATCGCCGGGGCGAACAGCCGATCGAACGGCAGGTCGCCGAACCGCTGCGAGAGCTCGACCCACGACGCCACCGCGCCGGGGACGGTCACGGTGTCCCAGCCGTGCGGCGGGATGGCGGATCGATCGCCGAACCGCTTGCGCGTCATGGCGGCGGGCGATCGGCCGGAGGCGTTGAGGCCGTGCAGGACGCCGTTACGCCAGATCAGCGCGAACGCGTCGGATCCGATGCCGTTGCTCGTCGGCTCGACGACGGTCAGGGTGATCGCAGCGGCGAGGGCCGCATCGACGGCGTTGCCGCCCGCCCTGAGGACATTGAGGCCCGCCTGGGCCGCCAGCGGCTGGGATGTCGCGACGATTTCCTCGCCCAGCACGGGCATGCGCTGGGATGGATACGGAAACGACCAGTCAACATGGGCCATGCGGACAGTGTGACGTCCGCCGGCCGGTGACGCCACCGGGCCGCTGGCAGGCGTGAACGGCCCGTTCAGAGATGTGAACGACCGGCTCACGCGCAAAATCGGCCTGTTGACCGGCGTGAACACAGCGCCGCCGGATCAGCGGATGTTACCGGGCCTCGGTGATCCACCCGCCGCCGAGGACAAGATCGCCGTCGTAGCAGACGACCGCCTGGCCCGGGGCGACGGCGAACTGCGGTTCCTCGAACTCCGCTTCGAGTTCGTCATCGCCGGTGCGGCGAACGCGGCCGGGAACGGGCTCGGCGTTGTAGCGGATCTTGAGTGTGCAGGGCGTCCAGTCACTGACGGTTTCCGGCGGGACGAACCAGTTCGTCTCCCGGGCGCGGCATCCGGCAGACTTGAGCTCGTCGCGCTCGCCGACGGTGATGGTGTTTGCCTCGGGATCCTTGTGCACGACGTAGATCGGGTAGCCGAGCGCCACGCCGACGCCGCGCCGCTGGCCGATGGTGAAGTGCTGATGGCCTTCGTGCTCACCGAGCACTTTGCCGGACGTGTCGACGATGCGGCCGGGCTGCACGTCATCGGGCGAGCGGCGCCGAACCAGGCCGGCGTAGTCGTTGTCGGGGACGAAGCAGATTTCCTGCGAGTCGGGTTTGTCGAAGACGGGCAGGTCTAGCCGCTCGGCGATGGCGCGGATTTCGCGCTTCTCGTAGCCGCCGACGGGAAGCATCATCTCCCCAAGACGCTCCTGCGGGGCGCCGAAGAGGACGTAGCTCTGATCCTTGTCACGGTCCACGCCCCGCTTCAGCGCCAGACCATCGCGGCCATGACCGATCGCTTCAATGCGGGCGTAGTGACCGGATGCAACAAACTCGGCGTCAATCTGCCTGGCGTAATCATGCAGTTTGCCGAATTTCAACCAGTCGTTGCAGCGCACGCAGGGGTTGGGCGTGCGGCCGGCGTTGTACTCGCCGACGAAGTAATCGATGATGCGGCCGAAATCTTTCTTGAAATTGCAGACATAGAAGGGAATGCCAAGCTTCGCCGCGACCAGCCGGGCGTCCGCGGCATCATTGATCGAACAACAGCCCTGCTTGCCGATGCGAATCTTTGCCGGGTCGCATGCAAGGGAAGCGTCCACATCGTCATATGGTTCAAGTTCGTCGAAGGTCTCGCCCGGCGAGCCGAGCCGCATGAACACGCCCACCACGTCATAGCCCTGCTCCTGAAGCAGAGCTGCGGTGACCGAAGAATCGACGCCGCCGGACATGGCGACGAGCACTTTGCCGCGTGAACCAAGCATGACCGTCAGGATAGGCGACTTCGCGGCAGTGGGTCAGGGGTGGCATTCTCCGGGGAGGGGGCGCGACGCGACAGACGCCGACGTGACGGAGCCCGTCGGCACGCGCCGCGTGCTGTTTGTTGAACGACGGCTTGCTGATTGCGGCTTTCCTATTGCCCCCCGCCAACCCGCTTTTACTGACTTAACATCAATGAATGAATAAAGTCGTCCTATAAGAAAATCCGCCCTTCTTTTTTCTTCTTTTTTGTTCTGCAGTTCTTGATCCCGGCTCAGCATGACTTATGCTCGAAGTATCAGTCGCTGCGCGCTGCCAGCGTTTGCAGCCGCAGCATTCACTCACTGCACGAAGAAAGGTTGAGGAGGAAGCAGACATGCACAAGCAAATGATCGCGGCCGGCGCCGTCTTGGCGCTTGGAACCGCCGCCAACGCGGACCTGCTCTGGGATGCCGGCCAAGGGCATCACGGCATGGACCCCGATCGTCAGGGTCTGATCACGCACTTCGGCACCGCTCCGGGCGGCGCGGATTCAAGCGTGATCGGCGATCCGGCGACTTCATTCGGCGGCAACTGGACGCAAGCCGGTGACGACGATCATCATCGTCGCGCCGACAGCTTCATCGTCGGCGATGCGCCGGGCTGGTACGTTGATTCAATCACCGTCTACGGCTACGTGACCGGTGGCGACGTAACGGGCAACCCGTTCGGCTCGTTTAACATCAACGTCTGGGACGACAGCCCGGATCAGGGCAACCTCGTCGGCAGCTCGACAGACTACCTTACGCCGGAGTTCACCGGTATCTACCGGCAGAGTTCGAGCAACTTTCCCGACAACGATGCTCGTGGCATCTTTGCGATCACCCTGACGTTTGATGACGCTCTTGAACTGTCCACCGGTGAGTACTGGTGGGACGTCCAGCACCAGGGCGAAAACACCGCCTGGATGCCGGTGCTTACTGACGTCGACGGTGACGGCAACCCGATCACGCCGGAAGGTCACTCCATGCACTTTGGCTCTGATGGCTGGAATACGCCGGACTCGGGCGACCAGACGTACAGCCTGCCCGCACAGGTGAACGGCTCAATCATTCCGGCTCCCGGCGCGCTGGCGCTGCTCGGCCTGGCCGGCCTCGTCGGCTCGCGCCGCCGCCGCTGATCGATTCCATCAGCGCTGACCACCGTACGATCGAAAGCCCGGCATTCCGCCGGGCTTTCTTATGCGCCGGTATCGGCTTGATGGCCCCCGGCTTCCTGAAAACGTGGTACGTTGTCCAGCATGCTGGTCTACGCCGGGATTGACGAAGCAGGCTACGGGCCGATGCTCGGCCCGCTGTGTACGGCGTGCACGGTCTTTACCGTTGCGGAACATGACCATACCGCCGGCCCCCCCGACCTCTGGTCAAGGCTCGCCCGGGCGGTCTGCCGTGAAAAACGTGATCGCGCCGGCCGCCTCGTCATCGACGATTCGAAGAAACTAAAAAACACCGCTGCTGAAACCGCCCTCACTCATCTCGAGCGGGGTGTGCTGGCATTTCTCGCATCACTGGACAATGCCCGCGGGCTGCCCCGTAATGATGACGAATTGATGTACCAGCTGGGGATCGCCTGCCCGGATCTGCCGTGGTACGTCGACTCGACTGCCCTGCCGCTGCACCATGACCCGGCGGCGCTGGCCATTCAGGTGGACCGGCTCAGTCGGGCCTGTCAGGCCCGAGGCGCGCAGTGCCGAATGATGGCGGCTGCTGCTCTTGACGCCGGCCCGTTCAACGAAGCCGTGCGACGGGCGGACTCGAAAGCGGCGGTCAACCTCAGCCAGGCGTTGCGGTTGGCAGACGAGGTCTGGAAGCGATGGCCGGCCGCCTCGCCGCGCGTGGTCATTGACCGGCAAAGCGGCCGCAGCCGCTACGCCAGGGATCTGAGTTGCCGATGGCCGGAGGCCGAGATCACGGTGATCGCCGAATCTGAACGCTTCAGCCGCTACGAGATCCACCAGAATGGGCAAAGCATGGCAATCAGTTTCGTCACCGAGGCGGACTCGAACCATTTGCCCGTGGCGCTTGCGTCCATGACGGCAAAGTACCTCCGTGAACTGCTCATGGCCCGCCTGAACCGGTACTTCTGCAGGCAACTGCCGGAGTTAAAGCCAACTGCTGGGTATATGCAGGACGGCCGGCGATATTTGAAAGAGATTCACGGATTGCTGAATGATCTCGGGGTGGATCGAACCTTGTTGGTCCGGGATCGGTAGAAGCGGTTGTCACCCGGCACCCAAGTACGGCGGTTTGCATCGAAAGGCAACCGGCCGCATCGGCACGAACCGTTTCACGGGTGGTCGGGACTGGAGATGGATTTCTGCATCGTTCTCATTTGACGCAGGATTCCGGCCGATTACAATATGGTGCTATGCCGCGTGTGCCGGTCCGGAAGACCGCGTGCGGCATCGTTCTTCTCAAGGTCACGATGCACGGTTTCGGCCGTGTTCGAATTGACCGGCATCCTGTCCGGCAAGGAGTTCACCATTGCCCGACGATGAAGACGAAGACGCCTGTCTCCCCTGACGGTCCTGTCCGGTCCCGGGAGGCGGGCGACCGGGATCAGGATCGCGGCTTGACCATTACGGATTCGAGCCACTTCGCGACTGATCGTACAACCAGGCATTGACGCGCACTCGGGGTGCGACTCAATGGTGATTGCCCGGCCGGACTTCGGTTCGCCGCGAGTGATCTTTTTTCATGCTGCTTCGGCTGCCCAGCTACGCAGCCACGCGTTTTTCAGTGTTTTCTCACGTAACGCCAGACAACAATCCCAGGGAATCGGGAAGCGAGCACGACCATGTCATCTCACCTTGACAAAGTACGCAATCTCGGCATCTGTGCCCACATTGACGCGGGGAAGACGACGGTAACGGAGCGTATCCTCTATTACACCGGCCGGAACTACAAGATGGGCGAAGTGCATGAAGGCACCGCCACCATGGACTTCCTGGCCGAGGAACAGGAGCGCGGCATCACGATTCAGTCGGCCGCGACGACCTGCCCGTGGGACTACAACGGCGACGAGTACAAGATCAACCTCATTGATACGCCCGGCCACGTCGACTTCACCATTGAAGTCGAACGCTCGCTGCGTGTGCTCGACGGCGCCATCGCCGTGTTCGACGCCAAGGAAGGTGTGGAAGCGCAGTCCGAGACGGTCTGGCGTCAGGCGACGCGTTACAGCGTTCCCCGCCTGTGCTTCATCAACAAGATGGACAAGCTCGGTGCCGACTTCTATTTCAGCTTTAACTCCATCAAGGAACGCCTCGGCGCGAACCCAATCGCCGTCCAGCTTCCGATCGGAGCCGGCGATGACTTCGAAGGCATCATCGACCTGCTGAAGATGAGGGCGTACTACTTCGACGCCACGGAACTCGGCTCCAAGGTTGAAGAGCGTGACATCCCCGAGGACATGCAGGAAACGGCGGAGCTCTGGCGTCATGAACTGATCGAGACAGCCGTTCAACTCGATGAATCGCTGATGGAGCAGTACCTCGAAGACGAGAATTCCATCACGATCGACCAGATCAAGGCCGCCATCCGCAAGGGGACGATCAACATGGAGATCTACCCCACCTTCTGCGGTTCGGCGCTGAAGTTTATCGGCGTGCAGCGTGTGCTTGACGGCGTGATCGAGTACCTGCCCAATCCGCAGCAGGTCGAGGCCGTCGAAGGCGTCGATCCGAAGGATCCCGAAACAAAGCTGTCCCGCGAGAATGATCCAGACGGGCCGTTCTCCGCGCTCGTCTTTAAGGTCGTCGCGGATACTCACGGTGACCTGACGTACATGCGGATCTACTCCGGAAAGCTTGAGAAGGGCACCCGCCTGCTCAATCCGACCAACAACAAGAAAGAGATCGTCTCCCGGATCTACGAGATGCACGCCAAGGAGCGACAGGCCAAGGATTGGGTTGAAGCCGGTCAGATCGTGGCGGTCATTGGCCTCAAGAATTCGATGACCGGCGATACGCTCTGCGATCCGGATCACCCGATCATTCTTGAACGTATGGACTTCCCCGATCCGGTGATCTCCCTGTCGATTGAGCCGAACACGAACGACGACAAGAAGAAGCTCAGCGAAGCGCTGACAACCATTCGACGTGAGGATCCGTCTTTCAGCTTCAGCTACAACGAGGAGACCGGCGAAACGATCATTGCCGGGATGGGTGAGCTTCACCTTGAAGTCATCAAAAACAAGCTCGTTCGAGAGAAGAACATCAATGTCACGGTCGGCCAGCCGCGCGTCAGTTACCGTGAGACGATCACCGGCGCCGCGAACGACGTCCGCGGCAAGTTCGTCAAGCAGACCGGCGGCCGAGGGCAGTACGGTGATGCGGTCGTCAACGTCAGTCCCATCACGACCGAAGAGGCCGAGTCAGAAGGCCTGACGATGAAGGACGGCGTGGTGTTCGTCGACAAGATCACCCAGGGTGTGATCCCGCGCGAGTACATTCCGTCTGTCGAAACGGGCGTACGCAACGCTGCGGGAGCAGGCATCCTCGGCGGGTTCCCGGTGCAGAATGTCAAGGTCGAACTCGTCTTCGGCTCGTATCACGAAGTCGACTCGTCCCAGGTTGCCTTTGAACAGGCCGGCGCGCTGGCCTTCCGAGAAGCATGCACGGAAGCCGGCCTTGCCCTCCTTGAACCGATCATGAAGGTCACGGTGGTGACGCCGGAAGAGTTCTTCGGAGCCGTCAGTGGCGATCTCTCCAGTCGCCGCGGTCAGATCGCTGATTCGGAACTGCGAGGCAATGTGCGGATTCTCACCGCTCACGTCCCCCTTTCAGAGATGTTCGGTTACACGACCGTTCTCCGCG
>SLJD01000380.1 GCA_007135295.1 Phycisphaerales bacterium | reverse complement strand
TCGCGAATGCACTGCAGATTCGCGCCGTCGGCAATGGCGGTGAGCATGCGATCGTCCGGGACGAGCAGTTCGAACAGCCCGAGCCGGCCGGCAAAGCCGGTGCCGCGGCATCGGCTGCATCCCTGGCCCCGGTAGAGCTGTTCAATCGGTCCACTGGTCTTTTCGATCATCTCGCGGATGCCGGGATCCGGCTCATAGGGTTCCTTGCAGTGCGGGCAAATCTTGCGGACGAGACGCTGGGCGAGCACGCCGCGCAGCATCGCCGCGACGAGGTACGGTTCAATGCCGATGTTGATCAGCCGGGTGACGGCGCTCGGAGCGTCATTCGTGTGCAGGGTGGAGAAGACGAGGTGACCGGTAAGGGCGGCCTGGGTGGCAATGGTGGCTGTCTCCTCGTCCCGAATCTCGCCGACCATCAGAATATCGGGGTCCTGGCGCAGCAGAGACCGCAGGGCGTTGGCAAAGTTGAAACCGGCTCGTTCGTTGACCTGGAACTGGTTGACGCCGCGCAGATTCGCTTCGATCGGGTCTTCAACGGTGGAGACGTTCAACTCGTCGGAGCTGAGCAGGTGAAGGACAGAGTAGAGCGTCGTGGACTTGCCGGAGCCGGTCGGGCCGGTCACAAGAACCACGCCGTTGGGCTGATGAATGACCTGCTTGAACTCCTCGAGCATGGTCGGCCGGAAACCAAGCTTGTCGAGCGCGACGATGGTGTTGCGGGTGTCGATGATGCGGATGACGACCTTTTCGCCGAACTTTCCCGGCATGGTCGAGACGCGCAGGTCGACCGGCCGCCCTTCCATCATGACGTGGATGTCCCCGTCCTGCGGCACGCGCCGCTCGGAGATATCCAGGTTGCTCATGATCTTGATGCGGCTGGTGATGGCGGAGGTCATCTTGTGGGGCGGCGTGATGCGTTCGTACAGCTTGCCGTCCACGCGGTACCGGACGCGCAAATGATGATCATCCGGTTCGATGTGCACATCCGAGGCGCCGTCCTGCACCGCAGAGTAGATCAGAAAGTTGACGAGCTTGACGACGGGGCTGTGGCCGGCGATCTCCTCAAGATCCGCCAGTTCGGTGACCTGTTTCTCGATCACGGAGAAATCGGTGTCGTCGATGTCTTCGTAGATGTCGTCGATGACAAAGACGTTCGCAGCCGGCAGGTACGAGTGAATCGCTGCTTCGATCTCGGCGCTCGGCGAAGCGACGACCTGCACCTGGTACCCGGTCGTGCGTTCGACCTCTTCGATCAGGAACAGGTTGGCGGGCTCGGAGACCGCGAGGGTCAGCACGTTGCGGACGAGAAAGAGGGGCAGGACCCTGTGCTCTTCGAGGAACTCGCGCGGCAGAATCTCAAGGGCGCGGGGGTCGGCGATGCGCGTCGCCTGTGTGAGAAACGGCACGCCGTAACCCTCAGCGAGCACCTCAAGGATTTCCTGCTCGCTGAGAAACTTGAGCTCGACGAGAATCTCACCGAGCAGTTTCCTGTGCCCGCGCTGGTCCTGGTATTCCAGCGCCTGCTGAAGCTGCCCCTCGGTGATCATGCTCTTTTCGAGGAGCAGATCGCCAAGACGGACGCGCGGCATCGGATCGAGATGGGCGAGATGATCATGCGGCTGGGGCATGGCGTTCACCGGAGACTCTTGGCGGCTGATTCGATCGAATCATGGATGTTGAAGCGGCGCTCAAGGCGCGTGACTTCAAAGATCTTGCTGACCGTCTCCTCGGGATTGACGAGCCGAAGCTGGCCGGACTGCTCGGCGATCTGTTCGGCGAGCCAGAGCAGTAACTCAAGCCCGGCTGAATCGATCAACTCGAGGTATTCCAGGTTGAGCACGAAATCGCGAATGCCGGCAGCCATGCGATCCTGACAGGCGCGGCGAAAGGCGTCGGCCTGGTCGGCGAGCAACTCGCCGCTGACTGTGATCACCGTCGTCTTGCCATGGTCCTCGTAACTGAGTTTCATGCCGCCTCCGTGGTCTCCCGGCCGTCGTCGGCTGCACGGTGCTCATTAACCATGCGGTCGAACTGGCTGAAGTCGAGTTTGACGAAGACCGGCACGAGGTCTGGATCGAACTGGGTGCCGGCGCAGTTCATGATTTCCTCAAGCACCTTGTCGCGCGACATGGCGGAGCGATACGTGCGGTTCGAGCTCATGGCATCAAAGCTGTCGGCCAGGGCGATGATCCGGCCGAAGAGGTCGATGCCCTCGCCGGAGAGCCCGTGCGGATAGCCATTGCCGTCCCACCGCTCGTGGTGGTGCAGCACACCGGGCAGTACGTCCTGAAGCTGGGGAATGTCCTTGAGGATGTGGTAGCCCATCTCCGGGTGACGGCGGATCCAGGCGAACTCATCGTCGGTGAGCCGGCCGGGCTTGCAGAGCACCCGCTCCGGCACGCCTATTTTGCCGACGTCGTGGACCATGCCGGCGATGTGCAGGCGCTTGACAGTCGCTTCACCGAGCCCGATCGCGCGGGCGAGTCGGGCACTGAGGTGGGCGACGCGCTGGGAATGGCCGCAAGTGTACCGGTCCTTGGCGTCGATCGCGGCGGTGAGCGCCTCCACCGTGCCCATGAACATGGAGTTCAGGTCGTCGTACAGTGCCGCGTTCTCAAAGAAGATGCCAGCGTGTGAGCCGGTCGCACCGAGAAGCTTCATGTCAACAGATGAGATCACCGTGTCCGGCCCCTGCTTGTCGCCGGCGATGAGAAGGCCGAAGACCTTTCCTTCGCGAGTCATGGGATGCACGAGCACGGTGTTGCCGAGCGGGGCGTAACGGCCGTGCTCGCGGCGCCGGCCGGGTTCGAGCACCATCGGCGCGTCGGGTTCGGCCTTGCCAAGCAGTTCGGTGGCGAGCCCCTGAAGCGTTTCGACCGGCTGGCCGGGATTGCCGGTGACGATCAACCGACCGGACAGACCTTCGAACGCGATGTGCTCCTCGGTGAGCATGATGCCGATCCACGCGTACGGCAGGGTCTGAAGCAGTTCCTCGCACGCGATGGAGACGAAGCGTTCAGGATTGTCGACCTCGGTCATCGACTGGATGATCGTGTAAAGAAGATTGATTTCCTCGTACGACTCGGCGAGTTGCTGGCCGACGCTTTCGACGGCGGACTGCTCGGAGTTGAGCTGGCGCTGATCCTGGTGGATGTATCGCACGAGGGTGGCAAGTCGCGGAACGTCGGTTTCCCCGGCGGGCGGAAGTTCGCGCAGCCACCGCATGGTCAGCGTCGTGTCGAGCCGGGCGGACTGGCACATTGCGTGCAGATGCTCGCTGTCGAGAAACGGCTCCGTGAGGATGATGGCGACGGAATAGCCCGAACGCCGCCGGCGATTGACGAGCGGCATGGGCGACAGCCAGCAGCCCGGCCATGCCTCGGTCTCACCGGGATCGGATTCGAGTTCCCACTGCTCAATGATCCGGCGCAGGACGGTACGAAAATACGGCGATTCACAGAAGAGGTCGGACAGCCAGTCATCGCCGGCCTGCGGACAGTGCGTGATTCGGCCGTTGCAATCGCAGCCGATCAGCACGATCCCCTGGGAGCGCATGCGTTCCTGCAGTGTGGCGTATGAGGTGCATTCATCGAGTTGGGAGGGGATGGCGTTCATGCGGCGTCGGCCTCCCGGCTGGTGTCGGCATCGCTTGGGCCGATCAGGTCCTTGACCTGCTGAAGGATGGCGCGCGGGCTGAATGGCTTGCTCAGAACGCCCTTGATGTTGCCGATCTGCAGGTCGTCGTCGTCGAGGGCGTAGCCCCGGGCGGTCAGGATCAGCACGGGGATATCGGTCGTCGTGGTCTCCGAGGCGAGGGCCTGGCAGAGTTCGAGCCCGGTCATGTACGGCATCTGGAAATCGGTGACGATCAAGTCCGGACACTCGGCGCAGGCGATCTCGAATGCCTCCTCGCCATCGACGGCGGTGAGCACTTCGTAGCCGGCGTTGCGCAGTTTGAGCGAGACCACCTGAACGATGTGCGCCTCGTCATCGACAATGAGAACCTTGCTGGCCATGGATCAGTCTCCGGGGTCACGCCGCCGACTGCGAGCCGGCATAGCGCATGGGAATCGAGAACCAGAACTTGGATCCCATCCCAAGTTTTGAATCGACACCTATCTGCCCCTGATGCAGTGTTTCCACAATGTGTTTGCACAGATTCAGCCCGAGGCCGGTACCTTTGGCCACGCGCTTGAAATTCTCGACCCTGTAGAACTTCTCGAAGAGCCGGGATACCGCGTCCGGCGGGATGCCGAGTCCGGTATCCGTCACGGTCACCACCACCGAACGGGTGAGGTTATCGGAGTCCGCTGCGACGATGATGCGGCCGTTCTCCGGCGTGTACTTCACCGCGTTCGAAATCAGGTTCAGCACGACCTGGTAGAGCATGTCCGCATCGCCCTCGACGCTGAGGTCGACTTCTGCGATCTTGGCGTTGAGCATCTGCGCCTTGTCGCGGGCCTGCGGCTCGAGCGTCTCGACCGCCCGCTGGATCAGCGGCTTCATGTCGACGTGTTCCCGCTCAATCTGCACGATGCCCGCTTCAATGCGGCTGATGTTGAGCATGTTGTCGATCAGGCGGCTGAGCCGATCGGTTTCATTATGGATCACGCTGTAAAACTCGCGGCGCGACGCTTCATCGGTCGCCTCGCCGTCCACAAGCATCTCGACGTACGCGCGAATGGACGACAGCGGCGTGCGCAGCTCGTGACTGGCCTTCGAGACGAATTCCGATTTGAGCTGCGAGACTTCGCGCTCGCGGGTGATGTCGTGCAGGATCGTCACCACCCCGCCCACCTCGTGCTTGTGGTTCTCAACGCACGTGAGGGTGATCTCGAAGGCGCGTTCCTCTTCCGGCTCGCCGTTGTGGCCGGGGATCGGAAGGTCATATTCCACGTGGCGGCGGTCGGCGAAGTTGGCTTGCTCGCGAGTGCTGCGGACGAGTTCGCTGAGGTATTCGTTGTTCAGCACGTCGTCAATCGGCTTGCGCATCGCCTGCTCGACGGTGAAGCCGAGTATCTCCGCCGCCGTCTCGTTGACCATGGTGATCTCGTTGAACGAGTCGGTCACGATGACGCCGTCCCGCAGCGCATGGAGTACCGCTTCGATCTGCCGCCTCTCGGCATCGACGACACGATGGCGGATCTCGAGGTCGCGGAGCTGATTGCGAAAGGCGTTCTCCCGCTGACGGAATCGGTCGACGGCTTCCGTGAACGCGTCGAGAATCGGCCGCAGCCATTTCGGGCCGACCATGACCGGGTGCTGCTCGTTGTCCTGAGCAATCTGTTCGAGGTCGTGCTTCAGACGAACCATCGAACGAGCAACCATCAGGCCGGCCGGCGCCAGCGCAACCGTCAGAACCACAGCGCACAGGCCAAACATGATCGCCGCCCCGGTCAGGATGGAGACTTCGCCCCGCCCGACGAACCAGAGCAGACCGGCGGCGGCAACCCCTGCGGTCGCGGAAGCCAGCGCGATCAGTCCGAAAATGGCGGCGAGCACCTCTTTCAACACACACCCTCATGCACCAGGAGTTATTCGGACGGCGACCCGTGGCGGTCACTCAACAACCGGGCCCTGACCGATCGTCACCTGGCCCTGCTCAGCCAATCGGGCGATTCGATCTCGCGCTTCAGGCATCTGCGGGTCAATTTCGAGAGCGTCGGCGTATGCGTCGAATGCTTCATCTATCTTGCCGGCCTGCTCCAGCGCCCGGCCGAGCAGCATGAACGGAATCGGATCGCTGTCCGTCCGGCGGGTGGCCTGGCGGAACTGCTCGATCGCTTCCTCGTGATTTTCGCGGTGCTGCTCGTTGAGGGCCTTGAGCAGATATCCCTCATACCGGTTCGGGGCGAGTGATTTGATGCGGACGCTGCTCTGCGCAACGCGCCGGAAGTCACCGAGCTGCCACGCCAGCGTGCCGAGTTCGATCCAGACGGTCGGATCGTTCTCTTTGCGCCGCGCCAGTTCCATATAGAGGTTGCGTGCTTCCGCCGGCCGGTCGAGTTGCACGAGGCAGCGGGCCTCGAGGTGCAGCCAACTCGGGGACATATCGTCATCGTCAGCCACCTGGCGAAGTTCACGGACCGCGTCGTAGGCCCGCGCATACTGGCCGGCATCAAACCGGGCATGAGCGAGTTCCTCAAGCAGCATGAGATCGTCCGGGTTCAACCGCCGGGCCTCTGCGTACAGCTCAGCGGCGCGTTCGGTGTTGCCTTCGAGCAGCGCGATCTGTGCGAGAAGATGTCGCAGCGACGCGTTGTACTCGAAGCGCTGCAGGCGCTGCTCGACGAGTTCCCGGGCGGCAGCGTACTGTTTGAGGGCAACCTTGGATTCAGCGGCGGCAAGCAGGTAGTGCACCTTATCGGTCTGCAGTTCATGCGCCGCCATGTAGTGCCGGTGGGCCTGGTCGTTCTCCGACCAGCGCTGGAAGACGATGCCGGCGTAGTAATGCGCTTCGGCGGCTTCCTCGTCGTGTTCAAGCGCTGCCAGGAACGCGTCGAGCGCCGGTTCGAGGCGGTCGGATTCAAGATGAATTCGGCCCTTGAGGATGTGAAAGTCCGGCCGTTCATCGTGCCGGTCGATCGCAGCATTGATCGATTCGAGGGCCTCATCGAAGTTGCCCACCGTGAAGGCGCGCTTCGCCTGGTCATAGGTCAACTGAGCGTTGACGAGACCGACGCGATCGGCCGCTTCGTCGCGGACCTGCTCGCGATATTGGGACGACGCGCAGCCGGCAGCGAGGCAGGCAGCGGAAACGGTAAGTGCGAACAGGCAGATGCGGGTGGACATGCTCACTGAATCTCCGGTTGATCGACGTTCAAGAAAGCATCCCCGGCGCTGCGTGCAGCGCCGGGGATGGATGAACACGTGTCAGTCGCGGTCGGGCGTGCTGTCGGTGTCAACTCCGACGACGCGCCCCTCTTCGACGGTCAGGTTGTCACTGCCGCGAAGCAGGCGCATCCCTTCGAACAGAGCGTGCATGATCGACAGCGGCCGGGTCGAGGTCGGGGCGACGTGGTCGGCCTCGGCGAGCCGCTCGCCGTCGCCGGGGCCATCGCCCGGTTCATCCGTCGCCGGGTCGGCTTCGTCGACCTCGAGTTCGGC
>SLJD01000335.1 GCA_007135295.1 Phycisphaerales bacterium | reverse complement strand
GGCCGATCGCGTCGATCGTTCGCACCGCGCCCCGGGCAACTGGCACAGCGACGTTGAATCCGTTGACCTGACCCCCGGCCGAGACGGAACCGTCACGCTGACGATCGATCAGGAGATTGAAGAACCAACCGCCGACGACAGCCGGCATGACAACCTCGAATACGTTGAGATCCGCAGCGAGTTGCTCAGCGAGTTCTACGGCCGGGACGTGCATCTGCGGGCCGGCGTCGCGCTGCCGCGCGGCTATGACGACGAAGACTCCGACCGGACGCACTGGCCGGTGCTCTACCGCATCCCGTCGTTCGGCGACACGCACACGCGGGCGGAGCGGTGGGCGCAGATTCTCGCGACGACGATGGAAGAAGTCACGCCGCAGACCGTGATCGTCGTGCTCGATCCCGAGTCGCCGCTCGGCCACCACGGCTTCGTCGACAACGCCAACCACGGGCCGCGCGGCCGGGCGCTGGTCGAGGAACTTATCCCGCACCTGGAAGAGGAGTACCGCCTGGTCGACGAGCCGACGGGGCGAATCCTCACCGGGCATTCATCGGGCGGGTGGTCGGCGCTCTGGCTTCAGATGCAGTGGCCGGACGTGTTCGGCGCGTGCTGGGCGAGTTCGCCGGACCCCGTGGATTTCTCCGCGTTTCAGAAGAGCGACATTTACGAAGACGAGTCGATGTTCACCGACGCCGGCGGCGAGCTTCGGCCCGCGTTCCGCCAGCCGACGCGGCAGGGTGGCTTCGAGGTCGCGATGACGGTCGAGCAGGAAGTCGGCATGGAGCGGGCGATTCATCCGCTCGGCGGGTCGGGCCAGCAGTGGGACACGTGGCGGGCGATGTTCTCCCCGCCGGATGACGAGACGGGCTTTCCGAACCTCATGTTCGATTCCACGACCGGCGCGATCGACCGCGACGTCGCCGAGCATTGGAAGGCGTTTGACATCGCCCGGCTCGTTGATGAGGACTGGTCGACGTACGGGCCGATCATCACGCAGCGCGTGCGGCTGGCGTGCGGCCGGTGGGATGAGTACTACCTGCACCACGCGGTCGAGAATCTCAAGGAGGTCGTGGAATCACACCATGGCGAGTCGGTCGCGCGAAGCGGCGGCCCGCATGATGCGCATGACGCGAACGACCACGACTGGGGGTACATCTGGCTGCTCGACCACGCGACGCACTCCAACATTCATAACTTCATCACGCCGCGCTGGAACGAAGAGATGCGGCGGTACCTGCGCGAGCACGGCCACCACGATTGAGCGTCCCGCGCCGTGATGTGACGCGACGTGCGGCGGTCCACCGGTTCACCAGTTTCGACGGGTGCGGAGTTTTCCATGTCCGACCAGCAATCCATTGCCGACGGCATCGAACAGTGCAAGCCGATGCTGCTGCGTTTTCTTGACGGGTTCGATGACGCCAGCCGCACGCGACAGACGCCGCACCAGCCGAACCACGTCGCGTGGACGCTCGGGCACTGCGCGCTGACCATGCACCGGGCGGCCGGGCACTTCGACGACGGCTCGCTGCCGGAGTCGGCATTCATCGCTGACCAGTTCGCCGGCGATTCGGAGCGGTTCGGCGTCGAGTCGGTCGTCCGCGGCTCGACGCCCCGGCCGGACCCCGACCTGTACCCCCGGCTGGAGTGCTGCGTTTCGATATACGAGTCGGCGTGCGACCGGCTGGCGGATGTCGTGAGATGCGCGGAGGCCCGCGACCTCAATGCGGTGGTGGAATCGAATGGCGACCACCCGACGGCGCGCGACCTCCTGTTCGCGCTGATCTTCCACAACGGAACGCACTGCGGGCAGATCATCGACCTGCGACGCGCGCTCGAGATGCCGAACATCCTGCGATAAGCGCGGACACGCAACCGAACGGCGACCAGCCCGACGGGGCTGTCGTGATGAATGGCGCGCGCACACCGATAAGCGGCGGAATGTTCGATCGGCGCAGGGGGTTCGTTCCGTACCGGTGGATACCGGCAGTGTTCTCATGAGGTTGTGTCGTCGTGGCCGGCAGTCAGCCGGCGCGATGCCAACGGAAAGGAGCGAACATGGCGACCCGCACATTAAGCGACCGACGCGTGGCCATCATCGCGACCGATGGGTTCGAATACAGCGAACTGGTCGAACCGAAGAAAGCGATCGAGATGTCCGGCGGCGAGACGCATGTCATCTCCCTCAAGCCGGGGACCATCCGCGGCTGGAGCGGAGGCGACTGGGCCGACTCCATCGACGTCGACGTGACGATCGACGAAGCCCGGCCCGAGGAATACGAGGCGCTGCTGCTGCCCGGCGGGACGATCAGCCCGGACAAGCTGCGGCAGAACGAGCAGGTGCTCGACTTCGTGCGACACTTCTTCCGGGAAGGCAAGCCCGTCGCAGCGATCTGTCACGGCCCGCAGATTCTCATTGACTGCGATGTGCTTGACGGCCGGAAGGTGACGAGCGTCAAGGCGATCGCCAACGACCTCAAGAACGCCGGCGCGAGCTGGGTTGACCGCGAGTGCGTCGTCGACCAGTCGCTGGTCACCAGCCGCACGCCGGATGATCTGCCCCCGTTCATTGAGTCGATGCTCGAGAAATTCGCGGAAGGCGCCCGCGCCGCGACGCGCGCGGTGTGACGCTGAGAAGTGCGCCGGCCGCGCCATCGACGCGCGTCGGCTGTTCGGCGCAGTCGCCCGGCGATCGATGGCGCGGTCGGTTGTCGGTCGCGGCCGCGGTTGTTACTCCGGCAGGTTGTAGTCGAGCCGGTAATCAGGTTTTTCCTCGCCGCCTTCGATGAGGAAGTGATCCATCCACCGCATGAGGCGGTGGCTGTAGTCCCATCGCGTGGCGGCCCGCTGGTTGCTGTGCCCCTCGCCGCGGTACAGCACGAGCCGCACCGGCGGCGGGTCGTCCTGCAGTTCGAGGTAGCGGTAAAGGATGCGCGACTGCGTCGGGTCGACGCGCGGGTCGGCATCCCCGTGCAGGATGAGAATCGGCGTCTGCGCCTGCTCGACGTGATAGATCGGGCTGGCCTCGCGGAACATGTCCCAGTCTTCCCACGGCCAGTAGAAGTAGTGCACGAGGTAGAGTTCGCGCGGGATGTCCGACGTGCCGAGCATCGAGATCTTGTCCGAGATGCCGACGTTCATCACTGACGCGGCGAATCGATCGGAGTAGTACGTCGCCGCCCATGCCGAGGCGTACCCGCCGTACGACCCGCCGGTGATGCCGACGCGGTCCTCGTCGACGTATCCCTCGTCAATGAGGTGATCGACGCCGTCGACAAGGTCGTCGAACTCCTCCGCTGCGGGGCGGGCCTGCGAGGTTTCGGTGAACCACACGCCGCGGCCGGTCGAGCCGCGGTAGTTCGGGTAGAACATGAAGTACCCCTCGGCGGCGGCGTGCTGGGCGGGCAGGTTGTACCGCGTCAGCCAGCCGTTTGAGTAATGCGACTCCGGGCCGCCGTGGGCCGCGAGGATGAGCGGGTACCGCTCGCCTTCTTCGTAATCGAGCGGGTAGACGAGCAGGCCCTCGATGTCGAGCCCGTCGCGCGCTTCATAGACGAGACGCTCCTGGCGGGCGAGGCGGACGTCGCTGAGCCATTCATTCGAATCGGTCAGCCGCTCCATGTCTTCGTGGTCCGCGTCAAGGGCGTAGACCTCGCGCGGGTGCTCGGGCGTGTCGACGATGCAGGCGATGCGGCCGGTGTCGGCGACGCTCATGCTGCGATGGATGCGGCCCTCGTGTTCGTGCAACGTCTGATCGTCATGGCTGTCGAGGTCGTACACGCCGAGGCGCGATTCCACGCCCTCGTGGCTGACGTAGACGATGCGATCCGGGTCAAGCCAGCCGACGTTGCGGACGTGGCCTTCGAGGCCGGGCAGCAGATGGTCCCACGGCCCGCCGTCGTGGTCGGCGACCATCAGCCGGCCTTCGCGCGTGTCCTGAATCGATTCGGTGGCGATGAAGGCGATGCGCTCGCCGTCGGGACTCCACGACATCTCGCCGAGTTTGCCCGGGTTGTCGATTCGGCCGTGTTCCGAGCCGTCCGGCGTGATGATGCGGATTCGCTTGAACATGAGTGTGTCGTCGACGAGTTGCCGGGGCGTGACCTGCAGGGCGAGCCGCTCGCCGGTCGGCGACCACCGGACCTGCTGGACGGAGCCGTCGACTTCGAGCATCTCAACATCGCCGTCGGTGAGGTCCTTGATCCACAGGCGGCGGGGCTTCCAGTCTTCCTCGTAGATGATCTGATCGAAGCCCATCTCGCGCTCCGCGACGAGATCATCGGGGTCGGGCTCTTCCGCGATCAGCGCGACGCGATCGCCGTCCGGGCCGATGTGATAGCCGCGGATGGCGGTTTCGAGCCGGGCGAGCGGTTCCGCTTCGCCGCCGTCGACGCGAATGTGATACAGCGTGCGGTGCTTGTCGTTGTCGCGGCGGGTGAGGAAGGCGACGCTTTCGCTGTCGGGCATCCACTGCAGCGAGCGGACGCTCACGTCGCCGGTGACGTAGCCGCGCGACTCGCCATCCGGCCCGATGATGTGCAGTTCCGAGCGTGCCGGGCCGTCATCCTCGACGCCGGGGATACGCGGCACGCGGAGCGTGTAGGCGATGTGCTCGCCATCGGGGCTGACGACGGCCTGGGTGACGCGCTGAATCTTCGCGATGTGCTCAAGGGTCAGCCCGTCGGCCGTGGCGGCTGAAGGCAGCATCGCAACCATCACAAGACACAACACACGAAACAGACGGTCTGCAACCATGGGGATTCCTCATCGTACAAGTCAGCAAATCTGGCAAGTCAGCAAAGCCGGTCGACGATCCAGCGAACGGCGTGTCGGCACGCATCGCCGTGAACCGGACAACCATACCACATCCCCCGTACTACATGCCCCCTTCAGTCGGTTCGCGGGGCGGTTCATGCGGATGGCCGGCTCGTCAACGCGCCAAAAAAATGCGGGCCGGCCTTTGGATCGGCCGGCCCGCGTTGGCACGTCGTTTGGATCACGTCATGCGGTCATGCGGTGTGCATCAGTCGCAGTTGCCCCATTCGCTGAGCAGCACGCCGAGGTCCGCCCCGCCGACGCTGCCGTCGCCGGTGAGGTCAGCCGGGCAGTCGCCGGGATCGCTGCAGTCGCCCCATGCGCTGAGCAGCACGCCGAGGTCCGCCCCGCCGATGCTTCCATCGCCGGTCAGGTCAGCCGGGCAGTCCGGCCCCGGTTCGCATGAAAGGGTCAGCGTGCCGAGGCCGGCTGAGCCGCTGTGCCCGCCGACGCGGATGAGATAGGACTCGCCTTCGACGACGTTGAGCGTCGCCTCGGATCGCGCGGTTCCCGGGCACGAGGCGAGGTCGCAGGTCAGCGCTTCGTTCGAGCCGCTGGGGCATGACGAGCCGTAGACCGCGATCTTGCTCAGGTACTCGCTGCCGCACAGACTGGCCGTCAGCTCGCCGGTGCACGTGGCGGTGTACTCGTACCAGACGTCGTGATCGATCTGGGTGTAGTTGGCGAAGTCGCACTCGTTGGGCTCGTTCGGGCCGTCGGTCGTGGCGAGCGTGGTGTCGAACTCGTACTGGCCGTCGCTGACAAGCTGCGCCTGGTCGCAGGTGTTGTGATCCGGCGGCTGGGGCGGATCGGGCGGGCAGAGATTCTCGATCGCGTTGGCGAAAGCGTTCGTGTCGATCCGCTGGGCGATGTTGCCGTTGTTGCACGTGTCATCGCAGTGGGTGATGACGCCGACGATCGCGCCGTTGTGCACAAGCGCCCCGCCGGAACTGCCGAACGTCACGTCGACGTCGGCTCGCAGAACGGGCGGGCTGGAGAAGACGGCGGTGACGTGGCCTTCAGAGTACTGCTGCGTCTGGTTGAGCGTGCAGGACTCGCTCGCGCCGTACGTCCACGCCTCGACGAACGAGCCGGTCGACGGGATGCTGTCCGCGAGGGGCATGAACACGCCATAACGTTCATAGATCGTCTGGTTCTGGTTGTTCGTGCCGGTCGTCATGACCGCCCAGTCCCCGCCGGCCCCGGAGTTCTGCGACTGGATCTGGTTGACGGGAAACTGATCTGCGATGGGCGGATGCTGGGGCGAGCAGTTGAACGCGGAGTTGGGCACGTTGAACTGCACGACGTCGGCTGAGCCCGTGCAATGCCCCGCGGAGACGAGGCAGCTTTCCGTGTTGTAGACCGACGCCGAGCAGCCGGTCGGCATGAGGCGGCCGGACCACTGGACGTTCGACGGCTCGCGGTCGTCGCCGTTGCAGATGCCGCACAACCCCCCTTCCGGCGCCCCGAGCTCCACCGACGCCCGATCGACGCGCAGGCGGTTGTCGGTTGTGCCCGGCCCGGCGATAAGTTCGATGAGCACCGAATCGCCGTTGAAGTACGCCGTCGAGCCGTTCCACTGTTCCAGCGTGTCGGCGTCGAGGACCTGCGACTCGCCGTCGAACACGGAGGTGATTCGAATCCGGCTGCCGGGCTGGAGGTCGACGTCATCGAAGAACAGTCGGATCCACCGGGCGTCATCGACGCGGACGAGGTCGGTAAAGGTGGTCTTCGCCCGGCCCGCGGCGTTGTCATGCCAGCCACTGTCCAGATGGATGGGCACGTCTTCGCCACGCGGCAGGTCAAAGGTCTGGGCATTTTCGGGAAGCGGCTCGGCGGCGTCGGGAACGCCTTCAATGTCGCCAGCAATGCCGAGGATGAGCGGAAGGGAAACAAGCCATGTAAACATGCGTGAGACTCTTGTGGGGTGGTTCGGTGTGGGGTTGTCGTCGGCAAGCCGCGGACGGCCGAGCGGACTTCAGGGCCCGGCTTTCGGCGGACGAGGCCGGCGGGCGGTCAATCAGAACGCAGCGAACGACCCGGCGGAGCGGGCTCCGTCGCGGCCGCCCGGTGAATACGAACGCGGTCGCCCCGGTCCGAAGGAATCCGGCTCGAACAGTCAGCCGGTTCCATCGCCGCTGCCAGAGGGCGAGGCGACTCGACGGAGAGATTGTGGCACCTGTTTGCCCCCCGGGCGAGCGACTATTCAACAAAAAACTGATGTTTTGCATATTCGTTCCCGAACAAACTGGCTACGGATCGAATATTCTTTCAGAACCCGACGGGGCGTTTGCATTC
>SLJD01000318.1 GCA_007135295.1 Phycisphaerales bacterium | reverse complement strand
GAAGAAGCCGACGAGCGTGACGATTGAGAAGCCCCAGCCAGCACGGCGGTCTGAGACCTTGCGCAGGTGCATGCCGAGAATGCTTGCCCCACCGAGAATCATGGCAATGGCAGCGAGGATGTTGAACCACTCCTCGAACCGTTCCCGCCACTGCTCAAGCGGTGGGACGAAGAAGGAGATGATCATCAGATAGCCGGCAACTGCGGCGATGATGAGGGGGACGGCGCGCTTCATGCCTTTGCTGCTCCTGCGACGTACTGCCAGTCACTGAGCACGGGTTGGCAGGTCTTCATTGTGATGTGCCATTGGCTGGAGTGAGATTCCGGCCAGTACTGCTGCGACGGAACTTGATGGACGCCATGCCGGCCTCCGTTACTGTTCGAATCACGGTCAGAGTTGTCGCCATCGCCGCCGCCTTCGTCATCTTCCTCGGCAGGCTGGGCTTCGATCAATTCCTCGGGGACATCTTCCGTTCCGAGGACCTCGAACATCAGATGGTTCACCCAGCCGCGCATCGTGTCGCTGTCTGTTGACTCCGCAACTGTCGCCAGCCCAACGCCATAGACGATCAGCAGACCGCCGATGATCTTGCCAATGTCCTGTCCCTTGAGCGTGCCGAGTTGTTCGGGTTCGCCCGACAGATAAGCAGAAGCTGCGAAGAACTCCTCACCGATCAAGGTGTAGTCACAGGCGGCGACAAAGAACGGTAACTGTGCGGGCTGGGCCGTACCGGCTACCTGAATAGCGCCGCTCGCATTGCCCGTCTCTGCGAGAATGAGAGATTCTGCGAAGAAGGCGCCGAGATAGAAGATCGCCGCCGGCTGCTCCCTGGCGATGTACACCGTCAAGTGAGCGACGTACCCGAACTGCTCGTCCGTGACGTAGTAGCTCATATCATCGTGGTACGCATCGGGCCGCCCGCCCTGCATGTACGCGGATTGCAGCGTTTCGCGGGCCGTCGTCATTACGAGTGAGCGCCTCGTCGGCACCTCGATACGGGCGTCATACTCAGCGCACAGTCGGCCAATACGGGATAGGATCGTCAGCCCGGCGACGGTCTGAATCTCGTTCATGTCAGCGATGCCCGGCACGAACAGGATGGGCCGACCCATTTCCGTTGCCCGGCCAACCGCTTCATCAACTGCTTCAAGGCCGGCGATGCGACGAATCTTCAGTTCGGTCCCCGATTTCGCCAAGTAGATGTACAAGACAATCCAGAAACTGACGACCAGCGTGATGACAAGAAACCACGATGTGTTCGGGTCAAACCAGTATCGAAGGGCTTCAATCGGCACCTCGAGTTCGGCGGCGTCGGAATAGACCGAGTCATCGTCAGCGTGCACCGCGACGAGGCGATACATGTACGGTTGATTCGGGACAACGTCATTCTGATCCCGGTACTCGGTCAACTGTGGCGGAATGTCTTCGGTATCGGCGATAAGTTCAAACTCGCCGACCTCCCCCTCATGGACTTCGGCGCGATAGAGGTTGTAGCCACCGACAATGAGATCTTCGAGATCGACGCGGTCGTCCGGTGACAGTTCCCAGTCCAGGATAATGGTGTTCCCGGAGTCGTATTTGCGCTCTTTGGCCTGCAGATTGGCAGGAGCGTGGGGTCGCTCCGGCGTCGAATCAGCCGCCGCAGCCTCCGACTGGTTGACATCAGCAGTGACAACCGCACCCGTCATTGAAGCGGACCAGAGCAGCAGGACGAATGCGGGAACTAGGTATCCGGGAGTCTGGCGCATCACCGGGCTCATCATTCCGGGAATTCCTTGCAAGTGCGAACGGGACACCGCTGCGATCCGTAAACAAGTAAAAAGCATGCCGTGCGGAAGCGGAGTTATCCTTCAATCAGTTCCACATTGGCACGCGGAACGACGACAGTCTCTCCGGAATCAAATTTGACTTCAAGTACACGCGCCTTGGAGCCGGACCCAAGGACATGCTGCTTCGATGGCAGACGGTGGACCGTACCGAGTATGCCGAAGTATGGGTCACGAATCACCCGAACGGGGCGGCCGATATCGAGAGTGCCGGCTACGTGTTCGTCATCAGGCATGTCAGCGAGCTGTTCATTGCTGAGCGGGATGACAATCTCTGGCCGCATGACCCCCGCCCGGATCTGGGTCGCTCCATTGATCGACGCTTCGTCACCTTGTCGAGATGCCAGCAGCTTGAACGTGCGCTCGGCCATGGCAATCTCACCGAAACCTTCAGTAATGACAAGTGTCAGGCCGACCCGCTCTGATCCGGTGATGGCGACGCCGAGATCGTAGCCGAGAAAATCCTTGAGATCCTGGTCATCGATTCCCCCGGCGACAATGGCAGCAGCACCAACCTCAACCGCTTTCCGGATCGCTTCATCCGTGACGCGTGCTCCGCCGACAATAATCGCCCCCTTCATGTCAGGCGTGATGATGTCGGATGTGAGTTCCTGTTCATGGCTGGAGCACGCCAGTTTGATCGGACCATACGCTTCGCCGCCGATACCGAAGATGCCCTGCACGTACGTCACTTCCGCCTCGATGACGCAACCTTCGCTGGCCAGAACTTCGACCACTCGGCCGGTCATGTAGGCCTGAACACGGACGGGCTGGGCCGCTCCACGAACGATGACCTGTCCGGTGACGCCGGAGATCGATTCGATCGTGCCTTCAACCTTAGACTTGTATTCGGTGCGGAACATGCCGAATATGCCCTTCGTTCGGGCCAGGATTTCGCCGGCTTTGACTGTGTCGCCTTCCTTTTTCAGCATGCAGTCGGGGACATCGCCGGCCGGCATGGAAAGCAGGTTGGCCATGTTCAGCGGAAAGACGTCTCCCGGCATGAATGTCTCCGCGACGATGTCGCGGGCATCCACGTCGTCACCTTCCTTTACGATCACTTCACCGGGAATCGGAAGGACGCGCCGCACGCGATGCGTGATCCGATTCGTGACTTTCAATCCTGGGGTATATGCCTGGGCCATGGGGTCTGCGAAGTCCTGGGCTGATCGGTATGGACGACTATGCGGAAGCGGAGAGTCTCAGGTTGCCGCGGCTGCTGTCGGAGTGGGCTTCGATTCGCTTGATGAAGGTGCCTCGCCTTCTTCGGGATACATGTCCATCGCTGTGGTCCACCGGGAGACGAGTCCCTTGCATGCCGACCGGTCATCCGGCAGAGCAAGCGGCCGGCCGCGCGCATCAAGAATCAGGCCCACCGTACCACCCCGGACCACGCGTTCAATGCGCTTCTTCGGACCGGCTCCGCAATCAAAGCCCCGTGCTGGATCGACCGTAACGGTCGCGGTTTCGCCTTCGCCGAGGGGGAACATTTTCAACTCGCCGTAAATCATCGTGCCCGATTCATTGATCGTCTCGCCACTGATGGCGTAATCAAAGCACGGCTTGCCCGGTTTCGTATGACCATTGGGCGCGACGCATGTTCCGAGATTGACTAGGCAGTCACGTTCAAAGACCTCGACGGCGGCCTGCGGATGAACTTCCGCCAGGACGCCGAGGTGCGGCATCATGAAGATCGAGTCCTTCGCGAGGGTCGTGAAGCCTTCTGGTTCGAACGCATCGATAAGCATCATCGCGGTCTGATTCATGCGCGGTGCATGAGACAGCACGCCGCCTGATGCTACGAGCAGGTCGAGCTTCATGTTGTCGACGATGGTCTGGCCGCCGACTTCCTGGCTGAACGTGTCGCCGACGGTACGCTGCTGCTGGACCCCCTTCAGCGTGGTTGCAAACTCCTTGTGCTGCACATAGGCCAGCCGAAGCGCTTCCCGCGCGACCGCCTGCTCAAAGACAAGTGCTTCCCGCGTCTGCGGGATCGTGGTCGGCCGGATCATCTTGTTCTTTACCCGGTTGCGCAGCTCTCGCTCGTCCATGTCGAAGTGGACCCAGCGGAGCACATGATCCATGCCTGCCTCGGCACACACGTTCGAGATGGAGTAGCTCATCCCGAGGTTCGCGCTGACCGTCCGGTTGAACTTCTCGTCGAACACACTGAAGACGTCGGTGGTCGCGCCGCCGATGTCCACGCCAACAACGTTGATGCCCTGATCGCTGGCGATCCGCTGCAGAATATTGCCGACGGCGCCGGGGGTCGGCATGATCGGCGCGTGCGTCCAGCCCATGAGCTTGTCATACCCCGGGGCATGAGCCATGACGTGTTCAAGAAACAGGTCATGGATCGCATCACGAGCCGGGCCGAGGTTCTCCTGCTCCAGCACCGGCCGAAGATTGTCGACGACCGTCAGTTCAATCGAGTCATCAAAGACATCCTTCACCAGGGAAGCCGCTTCCTTGTTCCCGGCATAGATCAGCGGCATGCGATACTTCTGTCCGAATCGTGGCTGGGGCTTGGCCGGAGCGATGAGTTCTGCCAACTGAACCACATGCGTCGTGGTGCCGCCGTCCACGCCTCCCGAGAGAAGAATCATGTCCGGTCGCAATTCGCGAATTCGTTGAATCTGCTCGTGCGGCTTGCGCTTGTCGTTTGACGCAATCGTGTCCATGACGATCGCGCCGGCACCCAGTGCTGCTCGTTTTGCGCTCGCCGCGGTCATCTCCTTGACGACGCCGGCCACCATCATCTGCAGGCCGCCGCCGGCTGAGCTGGTTGAGATGTAGATATCGCATCCGGTGTCGCCGGCCGCCGGGTGAATGAGTCGACCGTTCTCATCGACCAGTTTCTTGCCGGCAAGCTCTTGAACTTCCGTTACCGCGTTTGAGACGCCGATGGTCACATCAGCAAACGGCGCTTCGACGGTCGTCGGCGCTTCGCCGCGGTGCGTCTGACGGAATACGCCATCAACATTCTGAATGAGGATCGCTTTGGTCGTGGTCGATCCGCAGTCGGTGGCGAGAATGACGTTGATCTGGTCGGGGTCAATCGTGCTCATGCGGAATGGTCGCGGGTGGCGTGTTCATCGGGTGGGGCGGAGTGGAGGTGGGTAGCTGTGGCGTCGTGGACTTCTCTTTGCGAACTGCTCTTGCACCCTGGCTGCCGCTCGCGTCGGCGAAACTCGTCTTCAAAGTGATGCACTCGATCTCGAAGGTACTCGATGGATCCCCGATGCTCGAAGAAGTCCGCCAGATGCTGGTACGCTTCCGTTGCGCTTCGGTAGTTGGTCCCGGCTGGAAGGAACGGCGCGAAGGTCCGCAGCAGGATCGATGTCGTCGGACGGAAGAAATGCATCGTCTGCGAGAGCAGGTAGTTATACGGCTGGCCGGTCTCGAGCAGGATCTGCACCGGGGTCGTCATCCCATGCCTGGCGACGCGGCAGGCAACCATGTCGACCACCTGGCGTTGCTCCTCCGGCGGATCGAACGCATCCGGATCGTCGACTGCAAAGGCATGGCGAAGCTGTTCCCGCAACCGGCCCATCAACGCGCCTCCTCAGGCAAACGCCGGGTGATCTCATTGATGACACGTTCGCGCTGCTCGTCGAACAGCAGATGGATACCGCGGTAGGCATCCAGGCGGGATCGCTCGGGTCGATTCGACAGGTAGCCGCCGTACTCATCGACGTGGAACCGGCGAAGCTCCGACCATCGCATCGTCATGCTGCGCAGCGGATATCGGGCGGTGATGGATTCCCCATCAATGACGTAGCGACTTGGCAGGAAAAAGCGGTTCAGGGTCAGCACAAGCAGTCCGGCCGAGAAACACGCCCACGCGACGCTTCCGGTGCTCAGAAGCACCGCAATGGAGAACACCACGATCAGACCGATCGCGAGCGAGGCCTGCTCGGGCCGCTGGCGAGCTGGGTGGGCGGTCCAACTGAGGATGGTTTCAGTCTGATTGGCCATGAAGCAGCCGGTTCACCTGATCGAAGTCTGTAGCGTACCGGAAGTGGTGCATCTGTGAAACCACTCGGCAGCGGGGTGGGGCAATCCGGGCTTACGGACCCATTCATACCCGGACATCTTCCATTCTATGGCCTATTCATGTGTCGACATGCGATGTTGCGGCATCGGCCTGCAATATGATGAAATAAAGTATCACCATCCGGTTGGCGGGCTGGGACGCTGTGCCATCGGCCGCGGCTGCGAATGCGAGCGGCTGCCAGTACGATGCGTCCGTGCATGACGACGACGGGCACATCAAGACCTCGTGGGCCGCTCTGTGCAGCGATTTCTACATCAATCAGAAACTCGCGTTGAAGCTTGACCTGCCCACTGCTCGGGACACTGTGCTGCACCTGTTTGACCGCGTGCGTCGTGAGTTGCCCATGCTGAACCGGTTCCGGAGATTCGAGGATGAACTTGCCCTTGAGTCGGATCAGTTGTACTCGACCTACTGCTGGCTCGCGCTGCAGCAGACCTCGATTCGAAGCGGCTGGGTCAATCCGGACGGTGTTGACGCCGCCTATCGCCTGCATCGCCTTCTTCTCGATCTGGCCCCGGCCTTTCTCTCCATCAGTCCGATGGACGTGGATTACCTGGAACTGGTGTACGGTTTCGACCTCGATGCCTCAGGCAATCGCAACGAGATCATTTTCGATGCGTTGCTGGCAGACTCTCCCCTGGCCGGCATGGTTGACGGCGGGCGTGAAGCTGTTCTGGATGCCCAGCCGCTTCTCGGCATCGCCCTGAACGATTCCTGCGAACTCCAGGCATTTGTCGAGGTAAAGAGCCGGACACGGGCAATGGAAATTTCCGCTGAACAGTATGACGACCAACCAATCAGTGTGTACCTCACGGTCCGGCAATATGCGGCCATGCACGAGTTGACGGACATGGCCTCGGCTTTCGGAACGCTGGCCGGCTATGGCGAGCGGCTCTGCGAGCAGCGCGTCCTGCCGCATGTCGTCGTGCCGATCCGTCGGGCGATTCTCTCTTCACCGGAATAAGCAGTCTGACGGTTCGTGCTCAAGACGATCCGGCAGTTTCCGGCCATGTGCCGGTCGGCTGCCATATACTGGCCTGTGCAGTGGGATGCATCCGCGGGCGGTAGACGCCCGCGGCGGACAGGCGAGAAGGCGGCGTGGTGTCGGGGCCGGGAGATGGAGCATGACGAAGCAATCCGTCTGACCCGCCTGGTTGAACTGAAGGACCAGTGCACAGCTGCGCATACATGGCGGGTAGCTCTGTACACCCAGGCCCTGGCAGAGGCT
>SLJD01000398.1 GCA_007135295.1 Phycisphaerales bacterium | reverse complement strand
TCGCGGAATTCGCTGAGCAGGTAGACCACCGCCCCGTCGCGGTCAGCGGGCATGTCGTCAACGGCTCGGCCGGCGACGCGGAGCGCTTCGGGCAGATCCGCGGGCGCGTCGTTGGGCTCGAGCGTGTCGAGAAGGCGGCCGATCGCGCCGTGATCGCTCGACGGTGGAACGACGCGGCCCTGCGCGGGACGCGACGCGGTGACCAGACCGACCATGTCCTCGGCGCTGAGCGTCTCCACAATCGCCCGCGCCTGGTCGATGTGCTGCTCGAACGCGCTGTTGTCGCCGACGCGCACCTGGCTCGTCACGCTGTCGTCAAGAACGAGAAAGACCGTCCGCCCCGCCGCGGCCGGCGCGAAGTCCGCCCGTTCGAGCAGCGGCCGGGCGAGCGCCAGGCCGAGCAGCAGCACGACCAGGCACCGCGTCGCGAGCAGCAGCAGTTGTTCGAACTGCAACCGCCGCCGATGCTTGCGGAACGCTTCCATCAGAAAACGCATCGCGGCCCATTCGACGGGGCGGCGTCGGCGTCGGCTGATGAGGTGAATGATGATCGGGATCGCCACCGCAGCCAGTCCCGCAGCAGCCAGCCCGGCGTGGAGAAACGTCATCGACCGGCCCCCCCCTGAGCGGGTCCGGCCCGCATCGCTGGTCGTGATGACATGTGGTGTCGGACAACCATCAACGGCCTTTCGTGAAGCGATCCCCCGGCGTCGCGTCGCCCCATGAACTGACCGGCGGGCGAAACGCCGATTCTTCGCTCAGACATTCGGTCAGACCATCTTCTACGCACACCACCCCTTCGATCGTTCATTTCGCCCGCCATGCTTGATCGCATCGTCAATTCGACCCTTTTCCTCGTGGCGTGTTCCTCGTGGCGTGTTCATGGTGGCGTCGGGCGGGCGGTTGGCGGGGCGGGCGTGGCTGCGTCAGCCCACCTTGGCCTGTTTGAGGTGCGAGTTCCGCCGGGCGAGCATGTAACTCAGCGCCGGCCCGATCGAATCGTGCGAATCGACCACGAGATGATCGAAGCCGAAACTCCGCGTCACGTCGTGGATCCGATCGATGTGCCCGTGCATCGCGTCGAGGTATGCATCGCGCAGCGCCCTTGGGTCGACACGGAGCCGGCCTTCGTTTTCGAGTCCTTCAAACACACCGACCTCGCTGAAGTCAAACTCCGTCTCCTGGCGGTCAAGCGTCTGCATGACGACAACGTCATGCCGCCGGTGCCGGAACCGCGCCAGCGCCTGGCGGACGGCCTCGGCGTCGTCGAAGACGTCGGAGATGAGGAAGAACAGCGCCCGGTTCGTGACCTTGCTGAGCACCTGCTCGGCGACCTTTCCGATGTTCGTCTCCGCCTCGACCGGCTGGGTGGCGAGACTGTTGACGATCCGCCGCCACTGGCCCTGGGCGTTTGATCGTTTGACGAAGTGGCGGACTTCGTCGGCGAAGGTGATCACGCCGACCCGATCGCGCTGGTGCAGGCACAGATACGCCATCGCCACCGCCGCCGCCGTGGCCTGGTCGAATTTCGTCCAGACCCTCTTCGCCCGACTCGCTTCGGTGCCGCCCCAGCCGGGCTTGATCTTCAACGTGCCGTAGTTCATCGACGCCGACGCATCGATCAGCAGCACCACGTCGAGGTTCGTCTCCTGCTGGTACTGCTTGATGTACAGCTTGTCGGACCGGCCGTACACCTTCCAGTCAAGGTGCTTGAGGTCGTCGCCGGGAACGTACTGGCGGTGTTGGGCGAACTCAACGGCCATGCCCTGGTAGGGCGAGCGGTGCATCCCGCTCATCACCCCTTCAACAATCATTTTCGCCCGCAGCTCGAACGGCGTAAGTTGCCCGAGCGTCTGCGGGGCGAGGTACTGTTCGGCTCGTGTGGCGCTGGAATCAGCCATGGATGCTCCGATCGGCTGCCGCGGTCCCCGGCGGCGAGAAAATCAGCATTTATCCCTTTCAATCACCGAAATCATCGGCACAGGGAACAATCCGGACCGCCGCATCGGCGATTCGATCCGGCCTCCATAACAGTAGGCGCGCCCGCTGTCTCCTACGTTCACATCACCCCCCGGCAATTCGTATGAGGTCCGGCGGTTCAGGCCCGCCACCCGGCCGAGTCGCCCATGACATTCCGGCTCGGCCACAACTATCCCACGGGGCGGCCGACAAGATCGGGTGGATGCGCCGGCTGGCCGGTCCCGCAGCGGCTGAGAATCGACCGACCGGCTGGTATCCATGAAGCGCCCGCCGGGGTCGGCCGATCCGGAGGGTATGACGTCAATCGGTCCAACCGGTGGCATTTCGTCCGGCGCGTGGTCCGCGATCGGCGGCGGTCTGCGCAGCCAGTTCCAGACGCAGGTGCAGCAGCAGGTTCTCGACCAGGCGGGCCTGACCGATCCGGCCCAGCCCGGCGGCGTCAGCGAGTCGCTCGACCTTCTGCACGACGCCGGCCGCCGCGTCACCGAAGCGGGGCTTGAGGCAGCACAGCAGGACCTCATCGGCCACTTCCTCGACGTCACCCGCTGACTGACGGTCGTCATGCCGATCGTCATGGTGTTTTACGCCGTCGTTCCCGCCCGAAGTTCATGGTGAATCCGTATCAGAGTTCCAAAGCCGCGATGTCCGGCGCGCAGATCATGCCGACCGGCGGGTGGTGAGACTTGCCGTGCTCGGTGATCAGGATCGCTTCAAGCCGCGGGTTGCGCGTGTACATGTGATCCGCGTCTTCGATGAGCGTATCACCTTTGACGAACTCGACGAGGTTTCGGCGGTGATCGACTTCAAGCACTTCCGCGACCGTGACCGCCCGGGTGTCGATCGACAGCAGGCCCTGCTCATCAATGCGTTCGGCGCAGTATCGGGCGAAGCCGTTGCTTGTCAGCAGACCGACAAACTCGCCGCCGTCGTACACCGGGTACCGCGAATACCCGTCGCCGCGAACAAGCTGCCACGCCTCGGCGAGCGGCTGGTCGGCCTCGAGCGTCACGACCTCGCGGGCGAAGCGTGGCATGACCTGTTCCGGCGAGAACATGCGGTGCTCGATGCGCTCAAGTTCCTCGACCGTCGACTGGTTGGGCACGGCGATGTACGTCTCCGTGTCGAGCCGGTTGTGAACGATCGCGTTGCGCAGTTCCCCGATCTCGAGCAGGAAGTCGACGTACCGGCCGAGGCGGCGGTACCGGTTCGCGGCGGTGCGGAGTTTCGAGGCGAAGGGCTGTCGGCGGCTTTCGGACTTGCTGTTGGCCAGTTCCGTCAGCCGCCGATCGATGCGGTTGTACGCCGCTTCGAACCGCTCGACGCGATCTCGCTCGCTGCTCGACGCAGCCGAATCTTCGAGCGGATGGTCGGCCGGGCCGGCGGGCTGGTCGTCCTCAGCGGAAGGTCGCTCATTCATCATGCGGCGGCCATGGTATCACGGACGAGCGGCCGGGCGGCCTAGGGGGGCGAATGCGGCGGTGCCGGCTGGTGACGCTCCTGCTATGCTCCGCACCATGGATCTGGCATCGTACCTTCGACCGGAACTGGTGCTCGTGCTTGACGAGCCGCTCAGCCGGGACGAACTGTTCGACGTGATCAGCCGCCACGTCGATGAGTTGATCCCCTCGCTGGACGGGTCGGCGTTGAAGCAGCAGTTGATTCATCGCGAAGCGCAGGGCCCCACGAGCACGCCGGACGGCGTCGCGTTTCCCCACGCGATGTCGGAAAAGATCGCGCGCACGCTGATCATCGCGGTGCTGCTGCGAGAGCCGGTTGACTTCGGCAACGCCGACCACCCGCCGAGCGATCTGATCTTCTGCATGTTCGGCAGCACCGAATCGCCGTGGGAGCACGTCCGGCTGCTGGCCCGGCTGGCGCGGCTGGTGCATACCGAAGACGCCCAGCAGCGGCTGCGGTCGTCGGCGGACCCGCGGGCCCTGCATGACGCGCTGCTTGAAGAGGACCGCTCGCATGCCTGACGGCCACGAGGGGCTCAAGCTGTTGATCCTGATCGCCCGCGATGAGGCCGCCTTTGATGAGCTCGTCACGGGCATCCTCGATGCGGGCATCACCGGCGCGACCATCGTCGAGTCCAAGGGCCTCGGCGCGCTGCTGCGACAGGACATGCCGATCTTCTCCGGCCTCGCCGCTCTGCTCCCCCAGCACACCGGCAGCCGCGTCGTCCTCTCCGCCACATCACAGCCCTGCATTGACCGACTCTACGCCTACCTTGACGAGATGCCGCCCGAGCAGCGGCCGATCGGCATCGTCGTGCCGGTTGAGCACACCTACGGCATGGGCGATTCCACCAATGACGAGCATGCCGACCCGTCCTGACACCGATGCCGCGTTGACCCTCGGCGCCGATGCCGCGACCGGGCTTGGATCGGCCGACGGCCCGACGGCGCTGGCGGTGTTTCTCGCCGTCGCCCTTGTCGTGGCGCTCTCGCTCTTTGCCACCAGCCGCCTGTTCCAGCGGGTCCAGCGCGTGCGCATCGTCGCGGCACTGATCAGCGGCGGATGGCTCGCCGTCGCCGTGGGGTTCATCCTCGGCCCCAACGCCCTGGCGGTCATCGAGGCGGACACCCTGCTCGAAGTGCGTCCGCTGCTCATGATCGGGCTGGGGTGGATCGGCGTGATCGTCGGCCTGCAGGCCAACCGCACGCTGCTGCATCAGTCCCCGCCCATGCTGTGGAAGTGGACCGCGGTCGACGTTGCGCTGAGTCTGCTGCTCGTCGGCGGGCTCGGAGCGATCGTGCTCATCGGCCGCGTCCCGGACGACCACGTCACTGTCGGCTGGCTGCTGCTTCCCGTGGTGTTGCTCGGCACGTGCGCGATCGGATGGGTTCCGGAGACACGCTCACTTCAAAGCACCCGAGGAGCCGGGCAGTCCAGCCTGGCGATGCTCGTGCAGGGCGGCTCCGGCCTCGCGTCGCTCGCGGCGATCGGGGTGTTCGGCGTGTGCTTCAAGTTCGTCGGGCGCGACGGCGACGGCGCGATGCGCATTATGCTTGCCGACGCCTCCCTCGCGTTCATCATGGCCGCGGCTCTGGCGGTCTTCCTCGGGTACGGCGGGCGCATGCTGCTCGACATCGCCGGCCGCAACCGCTCGCAGACATTGGTCGTGTTTCTCGGCATGGTCGCGCTGGTGACGGGAGTGGCGGCGGAGCTGACGTACTCGCCGCTGTTCGCCGCCGTCCTCGCCGGCGCGGTCATCGCCAACCTCGCCAGCGCGCGGTTGCGGGAGTTCGAATCGTTTCTTCTCCGGGCGGAGCAGCCCGTGGCGATTCTGTTCTACCTGCTCGCCGGCGTGTTGCTTCAACCGGGACTCGGCGCGTGGGCGTGGGGGCTGGTCATCGCGATCGCCGGCGTGCGGCTGGCGGTCAAGCCGGCGCTCATGCGTATCGCGCTCAAGCCGGAGCAACACGGCCTGCCGGCTCGCAGTTCGCTGTACGCCGCCCCCGTCCGCCAGTCCCCCATCGCGGTCGCCCTGGCCGTCGGCCTTGTCCTCAGCGAATCGTCGATGCTCAACCGCGACCTGCTGACGATCGTCGTGCTGACCGCGCTGCTCAGCGAACTGCTGCCGATCGGCATGGCGCTGATCAGCAAGCGGACCGGGCGCGCGGCGCCGGCCGCTGCAACGGCGCCGCCGGCCGGGACGCTGGAGAAAGGACCGTCGGCATGAGGTCGCTGTCGCACCTGCTGCTCGTCTGGATCGGGTTGCTCGCGCTGGTCGGCGGGGTGCGGTATCTCGCGCCGGTGGTCGAGGTCTCCGAAGCCCAACTGGTCGATCCGTCCGGCCGGACGTTTCTCGCGCCCCCCGCCGGCCTGGTCGGCACGGCGACGGGCGTGGGGTTTCTGCTGCTCGGTGCGTGGCTGACCGGCGTGATCTTCCAGCGCATTCACCTGCCGCGCATCTCCGGGTATCTGCTGTTCGGCGTGCTAGCCGGTCCGAACCTCGTGACGGTTCTCCCGCTCGACCTGCCCGCCCCGGTCTCCAGTGATCAGTTGTCGTACCTCTCGCTCGTCAACGGGCTGGCGATTTCGTTCATTGCTCTCACCGCCGGGGGCGAAATCCGCATCGATTTTCTCCGCCGCGGCTTCAAGCAGATCACCATGATCACGGTGCTCGAGATCGCCTTCGTGTTCATCGGGGTGGCGGCGGTGCTGTTCTTCGCCCGGCCGGTGCTGAATCTCTTCCCGGACGAATCAACCCGCACGGTGCTCGTCATATGCCTGCTCGTCGGCATGCTCGCGGTGGCGAACTCGCCGGCGATCGTCATCGCGATGATCGGCGAGACCGGTGCGAAAGGGCCGATGGCCCAGACGGCCCTGACCGTGACGATCCTCAAGGACCTCATCCTCATCATCATGTTCACGATCGTCGTCGCGCTGTCGATCGTGATGCTCGGCGCGGAATCCGGCAACGCCGAGGGCGACTCGAACGGGTTGATCGGCTACCTGAGCTGGCACCTCATCGGTTCGATGGGCATCGGAATCGTCGTGGGGGCCGTGCTCACCACCGTCGTACAGCGGATCGGCGAGCACGCGCCGATCTTCGTGCTCAGCAGCGCGCTCGGCCTGGCGCTGATGAGCGAAGCGATGGGCCTTGAACCGCTGCTCGTCAGTCTCAGCGCCGGGTTCACGATGGCGAACCTCTGGCCGCAGCGAAGCAGCCGGTTCTTCCACGGCATCGAACAACTCGCCCTGCCGGTCTACTGCGTGTTCTTCGCCGTCGCCGGCGCCCGCATCGACGTCAGCGCCGTGCTGGAGTACTGGCCGCTGGCGGTGGCGATCGTCGGTGTGCGGCTGGTGATGATCTTCAGCGGCACGTGGGTCGCCGCCGTGGCAGCCGGCATGGCGCCCCCGGCCCGGAACTGGCTGTGGACCGCCCTGATCCCCCAGGCCGGCGTGACGATCGCGCTGATCGCCTCGCTCGACCGCTCCATGGCCGAGTTCGACTGGATCACCACCATGACCAGTCTCATGCTCGCCACCGTCGCCCTGCACGAGCTGATCGGCCCGGTGCTCATGCGGCTCGGCCTCGTGCGGTGCGGCGAAGCGTCACAGTGACGGCTTCGCCGATACCATGACGGCCAGACCCGGCGATGACCGGTCACAACAGTTCCACGTTCCCTGTTCCGAGAAACGGCAGGTTCAGCCATGACCACCACCGAAACGACACCCACCAC
>SLJD01000097.1 GCA_007135295.1 Phycisphaerales bacterium | reverse complement strand
GGCACCCCCGCTCGTTTGGCGGCAGCGTGTATTTCCGCGCACTGCTCGGCGGTCATGGCCATTGGTTTTTCCAGCAGCACGGCCTTTCCCGCATCGATGCACCGCAGCGCGTGCTCGTGATGCCAGCGATTCGGGCTGGCGATGACGACGGCATCGACCGATCGATCCTCAAGGAGCGTCTCGAGTCGGTCCGTAGCCAGCCCGTCCGATGAACCGTTCTCCGCAAGCAGGCGGGCTGCCTTGTCCCGATCGGGGTCGCAGGCGGCGACAACCGGCACGCCCAGTCCGGCTGCGCTGTTGGCATGGAGTGAGCCGATGGTCCCCGCTCCGACAATGGCAAGTCTGGCTGTCATGATGAAATGCCCCTGTTCCGGCAGATCGACGTTCCGGCAGATCGGCGAGGTACGGCTTGGGGGAACGGTACGGCTACGAGGGCAATATACCGCCTCGGCCTCCGGGCACGCATGCTTCATACTGCGTGACTGTAAATTTGGGGCGCATGAGATACATTGGAAATTTGTAATCTCTGTGCCGCCGGGCAGAAAACAGAAATATACATCGAGTGGTCAAAGCGTGATTTTTCAATATGTTCATGTGAATAGACCGAACTTTTTTCATTCTGGGAAGGCGGGCGGGGCCGGCGGAACCTCCGAATTCTCGGGAGCTTGCGGCGGGCCGGGGTATTGCATGAAAAAGCCTCGAAGTGCGATTTTTTTGTTGTAACCCCTCCCATTTGGGATTAGACTCAGGCTTGTCAGCAGATTTGCGGACAGAGACTCTGCGTTGGGGAAACAAAGTTCGCAACAGACCTTATTCTTGTACAAGGAGAACTGACGTGAGAAGCACCAACAAACGAAAGGCATGGTGTACCACCATGGCTGTCGCCACACCAGTGGCGCTGGCCTTCGGCTTGGTCACCACTGCGTCGGGCGGACCGGGAACTGGGGCCTCCGACGACCTGAGCCACGCCAAATTTTCGGACTCGCGGTCGAGCACGGCACCGCTTCCGATCACCGCAGCGAATGAACTGGCCAACCTCGCGGCAATCAACCAGGGCGCTCCGTGCCAGTACGACGACGGGACGTCGGAGAATGCGCTCGGCTGGACTGATGGCGGCGTGATCGCTTGGGCCCAGCGATATGATTCGACCTGCAGCGAAGAGATCGAAAACATCGCCACGACTTATGGCGCTGACGGAAGTGCTGACGGCGGCGTCAATGACGGCGATCCGGTCGGCTATGCGATCATGACCGACGCCGGCAGCGGTCCCGGTGATGTCATCTGGTCCGGCGAGGACACGATCGATGGCGCGTCGATCAACACCAACGATTTCCAGGTGCTTGATGTCTCCCCGCCGCAGACCGTGAGCGGCTCCTTCTATGTTGTCGCTTGGGTTGAGCACACCGCGGGCACGTTCCCCGCACCGATGGACGAAGATTCAGCCAGCGGACTTGCTGATGACGTCTGGTTGCTTGGCAACATCGGTGATTCGTTTGGCAACTTCGATCCGGCCGAATCTGAAGAGCTTGAAAACATGGCAGCGGTCGGCTTTCCTACGGCGTGGATGCTTCGTGCCAACGAAGGCGGGGAATTCCCCCCCGGGGCGTGCTGCTTCGATGAAGCACCGTGCCCCGAAGACCTGACCGGCGACGGCAGCGTCGGCGGCGGTGACCTCGGCACGCTGCTCGCGGCGTGGGGTGAGTGCGCCGATCCGGACAATTGCCCCGAAGACCTGACTGGTGACGGCAACGTCGGCGGTGGCGACCTCGGCACGCTGCTCGCGGCTTGGGGTGACTGCCCGGCTGGCGATGGCGGCTGCGACCTCTATGACGATGAAGCCGCATGCGTCGATGCTGGCGGTGAGTGGGCGGGTCACGGCACGAACTGCGCTGACCACTGTCCGATCGTTGGTGCATGCTGCGATGGAGAAGACTGCCTGACCCTCTCGCCGCAGGAATGCGCTGACATTGGCGGCGATTATCTCGGCAACTTTGTCGAATGCGAAGCGGACACCTGCCTTGAAGAGGGCTGTGGCGCCCCGGGCACCGGCGACTGCTGCATCGCGAACGGCACGCCGTACTGCGAGGACGAAGCGTGCTGCGAAGCGGTCTGCGCGGGTGACCCGTTCTGCTGCGAAACGTCGTGGGACAGTTTGTGTGCAAACGACGCCAACGACATCTGCGAGGTCTGTGAACCGCCCGCCCCGGACAGCAACTGCTGCGAAGGCCACGGTGGCGAGGGCTGCGAGGATGAATGGTGCGAAGACATCGTCTGCGACATCGACCTTGGCTGCTGCTTTACCTGGGACAGCGGTTGCGCCAACTTGGCGGCTGACTTCTGCGATGACCTCTGCGAACCCGGAAGTCTTCCGACGGAGGCTGATTACCAGTATGACACCGGCGTGTCCACAAACGCCCTTGGCCTTACCGATGGCGGCGTGATTGGCTGGGCCCAGCGGTATGACGCGGATGGAACCGACACCATCGAGAATATCGCCACCAGCTACGGCTACATTGAGAGCACCGACGGTGGCGTGGTCGACGGCGACCCCGTCGGCATCGCAATCCTCGAAGACGGCGGTGATGGCCCCGGTGCCGTGATCTGGTCAAGTGAAGAATCCATCGATGGCGCGTCCATCAACAGCGACGTCATGCAGGTCTTCGATGTGCCGGATGTCGAGGTCAGCGGTGCGTTCTACCTGGCCGCATGGGTCGAGCATCCGGCTGGCTCCTTCCCGGCACCCATGGACGAGGCAAGCATCGATGGCACTCCCGGTGCGTTCGCCAACGACGTGTACGGCCTCCTTGCAACGGGTTCGACGTTCGCTGAGTTTGATATCGCGAACCTGGACCCCGATGGCGTCCTGCAGATGTCCGGAGCCGGGTTCCCCACTGTCTGGATGATCCGCGGTAACCAGGACGACTGATTGCCACGCCCTCCAACCGGACCGATCGCCCCCGATCCGTATCGGATCGGGGGCTTTTTTATGGGGCAAGTTATCGTCAGGGTGGGGAAGCTTGGGCAGAAAGGACATTCTTGGCAAGAGGCGATAGTTTCGCCGGAGTGACCGGCCCTGGTTTCTGTTTCACACCTTCAGATCTACCGGTGTCGGCAGTACAATGATGGATCGGCGCGGCCGGGTCGGCCGGCCGCAACCGTCGCGTCGAAGCGAACGAATAACCCGGGACACGAGCCGGGCTGTGTCGTTGACAGCCCCCGGCTGCGCATGGATCGCGCACGACATGAGCAGAGTTGGTCCGGACCGGTATGTCGTTTTCGCTGACGCTTGTGCGCGCATGCAACTGCGGTTTGTTCATGTGTGATTCGAAATGATGAGTGCAAGATCTGGGGGATGGATGAATGAAAGAGGAGGTCGCGTGACGGATATTTGCAGATGGTCGCTTGGGATGCTCGCAGTCATGGTTGTCGGCGGAGCATCGTCGCTGACCGCCGCTTCGTGTCCGGAAGATCTGACCGAAGATGGCCAGGTCGGCGGGGCGGACCTCGGAACCCTGCTCGCGGCGTGGGGCGAGTGCCCGGATCCGGGTGACTGCCCCGAGGATCTGACCGGCGACGGCCATGTCGGTGGAGCCGACCTCGGCACCCTGCTTGCCGCGTGGGGCGACTGCCCGGATGACTTCTGTCCCGACGGCGCGATCCCCGAAGGCGAGCCGTGCGGCGAGGATGAGACCGGCGGCTGCGCCATGGATTCGCCGCAGTTCGGCCCCGAACTGGAATGCGGCGACAGCGTCTGCGGGACCGCGTGGGCCGAGTTGCAGGATCCGGACGATCCCGACACCGGCCTGCGCGACACCGACTGGTACCCATTTAGCATCTCCGGCGAACAGACCGAAGTCGCTTGGAGCATCGATGCGGCATTCGAGGCCGTCATCATGATCATCGACGCCAACGAGGGATGCGTCGATGACCTCAATGTCATCGCCACTTCGCAGGGCGAGACCGCAACGGTCGAAGCATGCCTGCCGCCGGGCGATTACTGGCTGTTTGTCGCCCCGGCCTTCTTCGACGGCATGCCATGTGAGGAAGGCGACAATCACTACGTTGCCTCGTTTGAGACCTGCACGGCCGATCCGGACGGTCAGGGGTTGTGTCCTGAGCCGCTGAGCAACTGCTGCGAACCCGAGCCGGACCAGGTCGGATGCGAAATCGACTCATGTGAACAGGCCGTGTGCGATGTCGATCCGGGGTGCTGTTTTGAATGGGACAGCGGGTGCGCGCAGCTTGCCGAGGAGCACTGTGGCGATCTCTGCACCCCGGCGCCGCCGGAATGCGGCTCCGGAGCCGGCGACTGTTGTTCAGCGAACGGTACGCCCGGCTGCAATGATGAGGCGTGCTGCCAGGCGGTCTGCGAATGTGACCCGTTCTGTTGTGATGATGAGTGGGATGAGATGTGCGCCGGCCAGGGTCTCACCGGGGACTGCGGGGCGGCGGTGCTCTGTACGGAGTGCCAGGATGACCCATGCCCGGTTGACTGCCCGCCGGATGGAATTCAAGAGCCGGAGCCGTGTGGCCAGGCCGTCAACGATGGCTGCAACATGGATGATCCGGCCTTTACGTCCATTCAGGACGGCCAGACCGTCTGTGGCACGGTGTGGGCGGAGAACGACCTACGTGACACCGACTGGTATGAGATCACGGTCGATGAACAGAGCACAATCACTTGGGAAGCGGAATCGCCGTTTGAATCGGTATTGTTTATCGCTGGCGGAACATGCGAGAATCTGGACACTATCGCGTCGAGCATCGGCGAGTGCGCCAACTCGGTCGAGGCCACCGTCGAGGCCGGGACATACTGGCTGATTGTCGCCCCGCTGCACTTCGAAGGCCTGCCGTGTAGCAGCCAGCTGAACAACTACACCGCGACGGTATCGGTCGAGGACGGCGGCGATCCGCCGGGTGAAAGCTGTGGTGCCCCCGGTACGGGGGATTGCTGCTCAGCGACCGGCTCGCGCTACTGTGACGATGCGGCGTGTTGTGAGGCGGTCTGCGCGTGTGACCCGTTCTGCTGCATCGTTGAATGGGATGAACTCTGTGCCGGCCCGAACATCGATGTGCCGGGATGCAGCGCCAAGGCGCTGTGCGATCATTGCGATTGAGGTCGTTGTTCGGCCGAAATCGACGTCCGAGCCCGCTGGATCAAGCCCCCGGCTTCGGCCGGGGGTTTCTTCTGCTCGGGGCGGGGCTTTGGGCGCAAGGCGGAAGGCCGAGGGCAAAAAACAGCCAGATTTTTTTCTACCCGAACCGGAGAGGCGGGGCCAGAAGGTCCGGCTGACGGGGCTGTGAGGCGGGGTGAGTCGGCAAAACGTCGGAGGTGACAGGATGTTGGGAATTTTCTTTCTTCTCAATCGGTCACAGTGGTGATAGAATGACGCATCACGATTTTGTGTACGAAAGGATCACGTCACCATGATGATGCTGAGCACGGGACGGCTTGGTGTATTGACACTGGTGGGATTCGTGGCAGCAATGCTGTTGCTCGCCGGGTGTCAAAATGGGGAAGAGCCGCCCGTAGATGAGGCCGAGTCCGCTGATGAGCCGGCTCAGGCCGAGCCGGCACCGGATGAAGAACCCGGTGGTGAAGAAGACACGCCACCAGTTGACGAACGGCCGGACGAAGAACCCCCGGACGAGCAGCCGCCGGACGCAGCCGGTGACGCGTCGCAAGGGGCGGCCGGTGATCGGATGAGGCCCGAGCGTCGTCCGATGGACGTTCATGAGGCCGCGATAGCTGGCGACCTTGACCAAGTGCGCCGGTATGTCGAAGAAGGTGGCGACATTGACGCGATCGGTGGCGAGTACGACCAGACACCGCTCGGCATGGCGGTGATGGAAAATCATGCCGATGTGGCCGAGTACCTGGTCGAACAGGGCGCGGACGTCAACAAGGCGAACCACAACGGCATCGCGCCGCTTCACGTGGCGTCACGTTCCGGCGGAATTGAGTCGGTTCGACTGCTGGTGGAAAACGGGGCGATCGTCGAAGCGACCGATCCGCGGTTCAGTCCGCTGCTCTGGGCGGCTCGTGTCGGGGCGACGGACATTGTTGCGTACCTGATCGAGCATGGCGGCGACGTGAACTTTGTCGCGGAAGGGGCCGGCGGCACGCCGCTGCTGATGGCGGCTCGCCTGGGCTGGATCGAAACGATTGAACTCCTGCTTGAGCACGGTGCGGAGACTGAGCCGGAAGGCACGTTTTCCACCGCACTGGCGATGGGCGTTCAAAGCGAAGATACTGAGGTGGTGCAATTGCTGCTCGATCATGGGGCCGATCCGAATGCCCCCGATCAGCAGGGCAACAGCCCGCTGCGAATTGCAGGTGAATTGAACCTTCCCGAAATCGCTGAGCTGCTGATGGATCACGGCGCTGAGCCGTAATCTTTTCGGAGAGGATCAGGGATTGATGGAACTTTGCGGCGGAGGGGACGAAGAAGTGAGCCGGAGAGACAATCGTCAAGGGAGGGCAACAGGCGAACATGGGATGGTGGTGATGGTGACACAGCGTGTTCCCGCCAGGATGCGGGAAAGTGAAATGGCCATGAGGCCGGGGGTCCACGACGACCGAGGTTTATACGCATGTTGACCAACGAATCACTGACAATCGATGAAATGGAACAGGTGCTCCGCGATCGCGGGGTGCGCATCACCGGACCGCGACGTGAAATCTGGAAACTGTTCCAGAACAGCCCGCACGGGATGACCATCACCGAAGCTGTCGAAGCCGTCCAGGAAAAACGAATCGGCCTCGCCACGGTTTACCGAACCGTCGAAGTCCTCGAACGCATCGGCCTGCTCCGCCGCGTGCACAACTCCCAGGGCGACCACCTGTTCGTCACGAGCCGGCCCGGGCATTACCACCCGCTTGTCTGTCGGTCGTGCGGCAAGGTGCTGGAGTTCGAAACCTGCGACCTGCAGGAACTTGAACAGCGACTTGCCGAGGCGAGCGGATTCAAGGTCGAAGGTCATGAGCTTGAGGTGTACGGCACCTGTCCTGAGTGCCAGGCCCGGCGGAACGGTCAGTAATCCCCTGCCACTCTTGCGCCCCAGGTGGGCGGGCGGTGTATGGGTCTGCAGCAACTCGACGGGGCTGCACGCCCGCATCGCCTTCAGGAGACTGGTGGCAGGTGATATAAATTCTGATGCTTCGCGCCGCTCGATACCTTCGCCCGGCGAAGGTCGGGCGGCTTGTCCATGACAGGCTCGGCAGAAGAATGGCCCGGC
>SLJD01000148.1 GCA_007135295.1 Phycisphaerales bacterium | reverse complement strand
CGGTCCGGTAGAATCTCGGGAAAGGAGGCACGTCATGTCGTCAACTGCTGCACAGCGCGTGATGCCCCCCATCAACATCATGAAGTGGGTCGAGGAGCACCGCCACGAACTCAAACCGCCGGTCTCGAACAAATACCTCTATGACGGCAAGGACTTTTTCGTCATGGTGATCGGCGGCCCGAACGCCCGCAACGACTTCCACGTGACGAACTCCGAAGAGTATTTCTACCAGCTCAAAGGTGACATCGTCGTTCGCATCATCGAGGACGGCGAAATCAAGGACATCGTCGTGCGCGAGGGCGAGACGTTCTTCATTCCCGGCGGCGTGCCGCACTCACCGACCCGGCCGCCGGAGACGATCGGCGTCGTCGTTGAACGCGTCCGTCCGGCCGGTGAAACCGAGCATCTGCAGTTCTACTGCGAGAATTGCCACGAGCTCGTTCACGATCTCGAGTTCGACTGCGCTGACATCGTCAACCACTTCAGCCAGGCGATGAAGGACTTCTGGGCGGACGAGCAGTTGAGCACCTGCGGAAATTGCGGCACGCGGGTCATCGGCGGCAAGCCGGTCAAGTCCATCACGTTCGACGAGAACCGTGAGAACGTCACGATTGAGCGCGAAGCATGACCGAACCGGCATTCGTCGCATGACACCATCGCACTTCAAAATTGACCTGCACACGCACATCCTGCCGGAGAAATGGCCGGACCTGCGCGAGCGGTATGGCTACGGCGGGTGGGTGCGGCTTGAACATCACAAGCCATGCTGCGCGCAGATGTGGGTCGACGACCAGTTTTTCCGTGAAGTGCAGGACAACTGCTGGTCGCCGGCGCGGCGAATCAGCGAATGTGACGAAGCCGGCGTGCACGTGCAGGTACTCTCCACCGTGCCAGTCATGTTCGGCTACTGGGCGAAGCCCGAGCACACCCACGATCTCTCGAAGATCCTCAACGATCACATCGCCGAGGTGTGCCGCGAGTACCCGGACCGTTTCGCCGGTCTCGGCACCCTGCCTCTTCAGGATGCGGACCGGTCGATCACGGAACTCGAACGCTGCGTCAACGAATTGGGTCTGGTGGGCGTGGAGATCGGCAGCCACGTCAACGGCAACAACCTCAACGACCCGGCGATCTTCCCCGTCCTCGAAGCGGCGGCGGAACTTGGCGCCGCGGTGTTCGTGCATCCGTGGGACATGTTCGGCAAGGAGCGGATGACGAAGTACTGGTTGCCGTGGCTCGTCGGCATGCCGGCTGAAACGGCACTGGCGATCTGCTCGGTGGTGTTCGGCGGCGTGCTGGAGAAGCTGCCGGGTCTTCGCATCGGCTTTGCGCACGGCGGTGGATCGTTTCCGGGGACGTTCGGGCGCGTTCAGCACGGCTTCGACGTCCGGCCGGACCTCTGCGCGGTGGACTGTCGCACATCGCCGCGCGAGCAACTCGGCTCGTTCTACATTGATTCGCTTGTGCACGATCCGGACATGCTGCGGCATCTGATCCGGCTGGTCGGCGAGGATCGCATCGCCATGGGCTCCGATTACCCGTTTCCACTCGGCGAGCACGTGCCGGGTCGAATGATCGAGGAAATGGACGACCTGACCGATGCCACGAAGCAGCGCCTGCTCGCCGGGACGGCGATGGAGTTCCTCGGACTCAATGCCGCGCGTTTCAACGCCACATCGCACGCAGTCGAGGCAGGGCGGCCCGAATCTTCGTGACGCGCAATCTCCGGGAATGCCGCCTCCTTATACAATGCGTGGATGATGTCGACGCCGGCGACTGAGCAGCCCATCGAGTACTCCGCGGACGAGTCCTTTGCGGAACGCATGGATCAGCAGGATCCGCTGCACGCGTACCGCGAGCGATTCGAAATCCCACAGAAACACGGCCGCGACTCGGTCTACTTGTGCGGCAACTCGCTGGGCCTGCAGCCGAAGACAGCCCGACAGTACGTTGAAGAGGAACTCGACGCCTGGCGTGATCTGGCGGTCGATGCGCACTTTGGCAAGGAGCCGTCGTGGTACGCGTATCACGAGGTCTTCCGCGACACCGGCGCCCGACTCGTCGGCGCGAAGCCGGGGGCGGGCGAGGTCGTGATGATGAACTCGCTGACCGTCAATCTGCACCTGATGATGGTCAGCTTCTTCCAGCCACGCGGCCGGCGGACGAAGATTCTCATGGAAGCGCCGGCGTTTCCGTCCGACACCTACGCAGTGCAGTCGCACCTGAAGACGATGTGGATGGACCCGGCGGAGCACCTGATTGTCGTTGAACCGCCGGGCGGCTCGCACACGGTCACGACGGAGCAGATTGAAGCTGTTCTAAAGGAACGGGGCGACGAGATCGCGCTGATCCTGCTCGGGGGGGTGAACTTCTTCACCGGCCAGGTTCTCGACATGCCGGCCATCACGGCCATGGGGCACGCGCACGGCTGCACCGTTGGGTTCGACCTCGCCCACGCTGCCGGGAACATCCCGATGCACCTTCACGACTGGGGCGTCGATTTCGCGGCATGGTGCTCGTACAAGTACCTCAACAGCGGCCCCGGTGCGGTTGCCGGCGTGTTCATTCATGAAAAGCACGCGACGAACACGAATCTCAATGAACTGCCGCGTTACGGCGGGTGGTGGGGCAATGACCCGGCCAAACGGTTCCGCATGCACCTCGAGCCGAATTTCGAGCCGGTCCCGAGCGCCGAATCCTGGCAACTCTCCAATCCGCCGATCCTCGCCATGGCCCCGCTCCGGGCATCGCTGGAGATCTTCGATGAAGTCGGCATGGCTACGCTGCGCCGGAAGTCACTGATGCTGACCGGCTACCTGCGCTGGCTCGTTGAACGCGAGCCGGATGATCGCTTCGAGATCATCACTCCGGCTGAGGAAGACGCGCACGGCTGCCAATTGTCCATTCTCGTCCACGATCAGCCGCGGCAGCGGTTCAAGGCGCTGGAAGAAGCGGGGGTGATCGGCGATTTCCGCGAACCGAATGTCATCCGCGTCGCGCCGACGCCGCTTTACAACACATTTCACGAGGTCTGGCGGTTCGCTCGAACGCTTTCGGGCCTTTCGTAAGGCCGATCGCGCGGTCCCGGGTCAGGACTTGTCTTCAAACCCGAGTGCCACGAGCACGCACGAGCCGTCATCAATGACGTTGATTCCCGCACGTCGGGCGCGGGCGGACGCATCGGGCGACTCCGCACCGGGCTGCATCCACAGGTGTTCGATGCCGAGCTGAATCGCGTCGTCGACAATCTGCTCGGTGATCTTCGGCGGGGTGACGATCGACACGCCGTGCGGCTTCTCCGGCAGGGACATCAGGTCGGGGTAGGACCGCAGTCCCTCGATCTCCTCGGCGCGTGGATTGACCGGATACACCGACCGATCATTCTGCATGTAGACGCGCAGCGCCTTGTTCCCGTACTTGTCCCGACTCGTCGATGCGCCGACCACCGCGAACGGGGACCCGTCAAGAAATGCAGTCGTGTCGTTGTCCGGCATGGATCGCCTCTTCTCAACATGCCCCGAGTGAATTCGATCGTAAAGCGTCCTGCGGGAGAAGGGAGGATAGCGCGCCGACCCGGCCGTGGAGTGGCGTCAACCGGGGTCGGTCACATGCGCGGCGGGGCGTCGATGCCGAGCAGATCCAGCCCGTCGGCGATCACTCGGCGGGTCAGATCGCACAGCCGCAGCCGCGACATTCGAACATCTTCGCGTTCGGCTTTGAGGACCGGGCACTGCTGGTAGAACGCGCTGTACGTGTTGGCGAGTTCGTAGAGGTAACTGCACAGCCGGTGCGGTTCAAGCGTGGAAGCAACCTGTTCGATGGTTGCGCCGTATCGCAGCAGCGCGAGGGCAAGTTGCTTCTCCGCCGGCTCGGTCATCATCAGCGGCCCATCCGCGAGCGCAGCCGGGTCGATCCCGCCGCGCTGGAAAATCGAGTTGATCCGGGCGTGGGCATACTGGATGTACGGCCCGGTGTTGCCTTCAAACGCGATCATGCGATCCATGTCGAAGACGTAGTCCCGCACGAGATCGTTCGACATGTCCGCGTACTTGACGGCGCCGATGCCGACCGCCCGGCCGATCGCGTCGAGTTCGTCGGCAGTCATGTCATGCGTCGGGGCTTCAGGGTCGGCGGCGCGACGCTTCACTTCGGACGTGCCGCGCTCGACCGCTTCGTTAAGCAGGGACATGAGCGTCACGTTCTCACCGCTTCGCGTCTTGAGCGGCCGCTTGTCCGTGCCGAGCACCGCGCCGAACGGCACATGCACGAGTTCGACCGGCGTGCCGTCGGGCGTGACGTCCCAGCCGATCCTGCGGGCCGCGTCGAACACGTCGCGGAAGTGATCGCGCTGCCGGGCGTCGACGACGTAGATCACCCGGCTGGCGCCGAGTTCCTGCGTGCGGTAGCGGACCGCCGCGAGGTCCGTCGTGGCGTAGAGGAATCCGCCGTCGGACTTGCGGATCAGAAGCGGCCGGTCGCGATCGTCGAACCGCACGACCAGCGCACCTTCGTCTTCCTCGCTGATGCCTTCCCGCACGAACGCGTCAACAACATCCGCCAGCCGGTCGCGGTAGAACGACTCGCCGCGGTTGTGCTCTGCGGTCATGTGCACGTTGAGCAGTTCGAGCATCTCCTCGACCGCCCGCATGGTGCAGTCGATGAGCTTCTGCCAGTCCGCGACGAGTTCCGGATCGCCCTGCTGAAGCTTCACCAGCGTCATCCGCGCCGCTTCCATCGCCTCGGCCGCCGAGGCGTTCTGCGCTTCAAGTTCCGCCACACGGTGCGGGCCGGCATGGAGGCGGTCGGCGGCTTCAAGGCCCTTGGAATCGGCCTTGCCGGCGAGCTGGGCATCGCGGTATGCGCGGTCGAGATCGGTCAGTTCCAGCCGGTCGAGATCGACCCCCGCCGCCCGCAACTGGTGGAGGACCATCGCGATCGGCAGCCCCCAGTCGCCGAGGTGGTTCTGCCGCAGCACCGTCCGCCCGCGCCGTTCGAACACTCGGGCGAGCCCGTCGCCGATGATCGTGCTTCGCAGGTGCCCGACGTGCATCTGCTTGGCGACGTTCACCCCGCACAAATCGATCGCGATCGGCGAGGCCTGCGGATCCGGTTCGATGCCGAGCCGGTTATTGTCGATTGACTCCACGGCGGCGGCGAGCACATCCGGCTTTAAGCGCAGGTTGATAAAGCCCGGCCCGGCGACTTCGGGCGGTTCGACGACGGCGGCCAGATCGTCAGCAGCCGCGTCAACAAGCTGCTGGGCGAGGTCGCGCGGCTTGAGGCCCGCCTGCTTGGCCAGCGGCATCGCCAAGTTGGCCTGAAAATCGCCGAACTGCGGGTTCTGCGCGGGGCGAACGTGTGGATCGATGGACCCGGCCTCAAGATTGAGCACCTCAGCCGCCGCGCGACGCAGGGCCCGTTCAATCGATGCGACGGGGTCTTCGGCTCGTACCTGGCTGGCCGTGGTCTGACTCATGGCCCGGAGTATACCCGTCGCCCGGGCGGTTCGCCGCTGACGTTACCGCCGCAACAGTCGTTCACGGCAAAAGACCGTTCACGTGGTGGTGGAAGCGGCGCGCATCTGCTCGCTCACCTGCTGGAGCACCGCGTCGGCGATCTGTTCCGGGTTGTAGCCGGCCTTGAGAAACACGCACGGCTTGCCGAACTCACGCGCCGAACTGCTCGCTTCTTCGGCGTGCTGATGACCGGTGAAGCGGATGAGCACAAGCACGAGGGCCGTCTCCGGCCGGGCGATCGGCGCCCGCATCGGTTCGCTGCTGCCGTGTTCACTCAGCCTGACCCAGACGACATCGTCCAGGTCAAACGCCTCGCGAATGCGGGCCATCGATTCGTTCCGCTGCGCCCCGCCGATGATGACGATGTTCCGGCCGGCGAGCAGCGACCGGACTTCACGCACCTGGCCGCTCCAGCCCTCACCATCACCGGTCTCGACCGGCGGCGGCTCGTCATCAGCCTGCAAGGCCGCTTCGTATTCCGCGAGGCGCTCGAACACGGCGGTGAGGGATGGGGACTCGACGATCTCCGCCGGAAAGCTCTCGGCCATCGATGCGTCAAGCACATCCCGGTACCGGCGATCACTTGGCGGCACCTCCATCTGGTCAAGCTCGCGCACCGCATCAGCGATTCGGCGGTAGTGGTGGGCGACCATCGAATCACTCTGCGGATCGCCGTGGCTGCGATCGATCTGCCCGACGTGATACCGGATCTTCTTGAACCGTTCGTCGATCTGTTTGACGCGATTGGCCCGGGTCTCGACGCGCTGCCGCATCGCCTCGATCTCCTCGAGGAGCTGACCGGCCCGTTCCGGCGTGGCGGGGTCATCGAGCCGCATGTACCGCGGCAGGTAGATGCGCCACTCGGTCGACGCCTGCCGAAGCCACAGATGCGCCTCTTCCTGATCCGTATCCGGCGCGGTGAGCCAGGTCGGTTCCATCGCGATGCGAAGCGCGGAATCTGCCTCGGCCATGTACTGCATGGCGTCAGCCGTATCCGAATCCTCGACCCGATCGCCAAGCTCCACCACACGCCGGACGAGCGAAGTAGCAGCCGCCAGCGCGTCATAGCACCGGGCGATGCGCTCGACGACCTCCTCCGGTGGCTGCGTGCGTTCGCGCCAGAACACCCACAGAAAACAGCTAGGCTTCTCCCGGGCCTGGGCGAGCAACTCGTGCATTGCGTCCACCAGCGGCGTCTCACGCTCAGGATCGCCTTCGACGGGCAGTCGGGCAAGGTAGTTGTGGCAGGACGCGGCCTTGAGCCGGCACCGCTGCTCGATCAGTTCGAGATCAATCTCGCGGGTCGAATCACCACTTGCCGATGATGTTGAAAAACCCGGATCAACTTCGCCTTGACCATCCGGTTGACCGGCGTGCCGGGCCTGGGCGATTTCATCACTGGTGCCCGAGACCGGAAGATGAACCGTTTTATCGCCGAGTCGCAGCGGAACCGTGGACTGCGGTCGGGTGTCGCCGGTTACCGAGATATTCGCGGCCTCGCCGACGGTTCGCGTGGCATCTTCCGCTGTGGGTTCGGCCGACGTTTGATCCGCGGAGCGGCTGTCAGATCCGCCCTCGCCAGCCGCCCGGTGGGCTTCGTCGATGAGAAACTGCCCGACCAGTTCCGTCACGCGACGCAGCGGCTCCGAACGCTCCAGATGCGGCTGCATGAGCGTGCGAACGGCAGCGAGCAGTTCTTTCAGTTCCGCATCGGTCACAATTCAATCGTAGCAGATGGGACGTTCGTGACCGAAT
>SLJD01000378.1 GCA_007135295.1 Phycisphaerales bacterium | reverse complement strand
GTCGGTCTTGCCGGCGTAGCCGACGTACATCGTCGACCCGTCGCGCATCCGGAGTTTCGCCGAGCCGTTGACGTGAATGATGTAGACGCTGAGCGGGTCGTCGAGCCAGACGAGTTCCGTGCCTTCGAGCATGCCGGACTCTTCGATCTCGCGGCGGGTCGGCCAGGGGACGACCGTGCCGTCGTCCATGCGGCGGCCCTGCGGCTCGCCGGTCGTCTCGTCGGTGACGAGGTCGTCGGGGCGTTCGTAGAGCGGGTAGCGGTATTCGCCGGTCGGTTCGCGGCTGGCGTCGAACTGCGGGGCGTAGTAGCCGGTATAGAGCACGGTTCCCCGCTGGTCGTAGCCGACGGATTCGTAGATGTCGAAGCGGTCTTCAATCGCGCGGACGAACTTGCTGACGGTTTGTGATTCTTCGAGCAATTGTTCGAAGGCGTAGAGACTCGCCCGGGCCTGGTCGTGGGTGATGCCCTCAAACGGGAAAAACTGTTCGCTCGACGCGGCGGCGAACCATCGCTTGCTCTCGTCGATCGCGTTGCGGAGAAACGGGCGATTTTCATGTTCGTAGTCGCGGTACGCCTGCGTGAGGTCGGGCATCCGCCTTCGATCGGTGACCAGCCGCAGGGCTGACTCGCCGGGCGGAAGCTCGCGGCCGTAGTCCGGCCGATCCGGCGCGGGCTCTTCGACGGTCTGCGTCTGGCAGCCGGCCGCCATGAGAAGAACCGCCAGCGCGGCGGCGGATGCGGCGGCGGGGACTCGGCAACGTTCGTGGCCCATTGATCGAAACTCCTCGTCTCTCATGCTTCGGCGTGAAGTCGTGCCGGCGGGGGGGAGGGCATCCGCCCGCGCGGCGACGATGCGGTGCCCATGGTATCGGCTCGATCGGCTGCGCCGGTGTAGGATGCGGGCTTTGCCGCCCTGTCGCGAAGGAGCAACGGTATGGCCGACAAGCGTGTGCTGATCATCGGTGATTTCATCGCTGCGTCATATCTCGATGAAGTACGCGACGACTTCGCCCGCCGGGCCGACCAGATTGAGGTCGAGGTCGTCGATCACATTCTCGAGCGTGGCGACAGCGAGGAACTGCTCCAGTGCATCGATTCGCTGCTCGAACGACACGACCCGGACGTCGTGCATTTCAACACCGGCCTCGCCGATGTCGCCTACCACCCGGACGAAGGGTATCACACGGTCTCGCTCGGCCAGTACGAATCCAATCTGCAGGACGTCACGGAACTGCTTGTCAGTCGACTCGGCAACGGCGTCGTCTTCGCCACCACGACCTACACACACGAGCCGCGGTACACCGCCCACGGTCACGAGCTCGAACGCAACAACCGCGACATCGAGGAATACAACATCGCCGCCCGCGAAGTCATGCTCAGCGAGGACGTGCTGATCAATCATCTCGATTACGTGATCAGCGAGGACGATGGCGAAATGCTGGCCGAGGATGGCATGTCATTGAGCGACGCCGGCCAGTCCGCGGCGGCCCGGTCGGTTTTCGAGTCGATCTGGGGCATCTGGCACTGAAAACGGCCGGACACGGCCGGTGGCTGTTTCCCGTCACGATTCAGGCGAATTGTTCGCCCGGGTCGGCACGTTGAAGTCGACGCCTTCGTTGGCCGGCTCTTCGACCCACTGCTCGAACTCCTCGACGGGCACCACAACGGTGTGGCCGTCGAAAGCGATCACCGCGACCGAGTGGTGCGTGGCGTACATCGCGCGGTCATAGGCCGCGATCGCCCGCTCCGGCGAAGCGACCGCCTCGACGTTCGTTTCCGGGTGCAGCCAGTAATCCTCGCCACCGTCCGGCACGGGGCCAAACGGAGAGGCCAGTGCCTCCCCGGACAGGCCGCGATCGGTGCGAACGAACTCGACGGTGAACTCGGGCAAGTCAGGATCGGCGTCGGTGGCGACATCCTGATTCACGCCATACCGCTCCAACTCGATCTTACGCAGGTTGGACTGCGATAGGCCTTCGAGGACGGATTCCCGGGCGGTCCCGATGGCGGGCAGCATCACGGCGAGCAGGATCGTGCCGAGGCACCCGAGCACGAGAACCACGGCCCCGACGACGAGCGCGATGATCAGGCCCGTGTTGGTCCCGCCCGCTGCCATGCCCCGGCGTCGAATCGGACTGTTCATTCGACCGGCCATGCGTCCCCTCCTCACGAATGGAATTTAACAGACAATATACAGCACCGGGCCGGCGCAGTTGTGCTCACGTCGGCCATCGGTGGCTGATGATTCTTCGGAAACGGTACTGCGGTCTTTCGCGAGGAGCCCGGCGGGGGTTACGCCATGGCCTTCTGCGCGTCGGCCCGGGCGTTCCAGTCCGCGAGGAACTTTTCCAAGCCTGAGTCGGTCAGCGGGTGCTTCATGAGTTGCTGAATGACCTTGAACGGCACGGTCGCGACGTCCGCCCCGATCAGCGCCGCCTGCACCATGTGCTGGGGGTGCCGGATTGAAGCCGCGAGGATTTTCGTCTCGTAGCCGTAGTTGTCGTAGATCTGGCGGATCTGCTGGATGATTTCCATGCCGTCGCCGGAGATGTCGTCGACGCGGCCGATGAACGGGCTGACGAGGAACGCGCCGGCCTTGGCGACGAGCATCGCCTGCATCGGCTGGAAGCAGAGCGTCATGTTCACCTTCACGCCGCGCTCGGAGAGCGTGCGGCACGCCTTGAGCCCCTCGGGGATGCAGGGCAGCTTGATGACGATGTTCGAGGCGATCGCGGTCAACTGGTCGGCTTCGGCGATCATGCCGTCGTGATCGGTGCTGACGACTTCCGCACTGACCGGGCCGGGAACGATCCGGCAGATTTCTTCCATGCGGGCGTGGAAGTCGGCGCCTTCCTTGCTGATAAGACTGGGATTGGTTGTGACGCCGTCGAGCACGCCCAGGTCATGGGCCTCGCGGATTTCATTCAGGTTGGCGGTATCGATGTAAAGCTGCATGGCGGGATCCTACCAGATCATTCGGGGCGGTCATTCGTCCTCGTCCGGCAGGGCGCGATGCGTGAACGCTGCCGCTGCGATCGGGCTCAGCGCGACCATGCCGACCACCACCATGAAGACGAAGATGAGGGGGCTGCTCAGTTTCCAGGCGACGAAGAGGATCACCGCAAAGAGCACCGCGAGCAACGAAAGGCAGTACATGATCGCGAGGCGTGACATGCGTGGGGGGGCGGGATGGCTCATGCCGGTCTCCTGCAACGACTTGTCAACAGCGGGCTGTCAACAACCGTGGGGGCCGCGAACGGTTCGCGAACGCATTGTAGTGGTCTCACTTGGCCCGGGCGCTGCGGCGGCGGGGCCGTTTGGGCCGCTCGTGCGGAATCAGGTGCTGCAATGAAATCAACTTGCCGTAGCACAGCAGATGGTCGCGAGGCAGAATTTTCGTGTCGCCGCTGGGGTTCGGCAGGACGACGCCGTTGCGCGTGATGTTGAGCACGACCACATCGCGGCCGCGGAGGTCGGCCTCGGCGAGGGTCATGCCGGCCAGCGAGGAATTCGCCCGGACGGTGAACTCCGCAACGGTGTATCCCTTGGCGAAGCGCAGGTGCTGCCGCAGGTCGACATCGGGGAACATGACCTGCTGCTCGATCTCTTCGATGATGGCGCCGGCGACGTCGGCGCCGGTGGCGTTTTCGATGCCCTGCAGGCCCGGCGAGGAATTGACTTCCATGACCTGCGGGCCTTCGTTCGCCTCAAGCATGTCGACGCCGGCGACGCGCAATCCCATGATCTGGGCGGCCTTGACGGCGGTTCGTTCGTACTCGGGTTCGAGTTCGACGGCCTCGGTCTTCCCGCCGCGGTGAACGTTGCTGCGGAATTCCTGGCCCTCAGCCCGGCGTCGCATGGCGGCGACGACGCGATCGCCGACGACGAACGCGCGAACGTCGCGGCCCTTGCTTTCGCTGACGAACTTCTGAATGAGCACGTTCTGCTTGGCGGACTGGAGGGTCTCGATGATCGCCGAGGCGACCTTGTCAGTGTCCGCGAGGATGACACCGACGCCCTGCGTGCCTTCAAGGAGCTTGACGATGACCGGCGCGCCGCCGACCCGCTCGATGGCCTTGAGCACCTCGCCGCGATCCTTGACGAAGGCGGTCGGCGGCATGCCGATGTCGTGCCGGCTGAGAATCTGCAAGGACCGGAGTTTGTCGCGTGAGACGGAGATTGCCTGCGAGGGGTTGAGACTGAAGACGCCCATCTGCTCGAACTGCCGCACCACCGCCGTGCCGTAAAAACTGATCGACGCGCCGATCCGGGGGATGATGGCGTCGGGCAGGTCGAAGCGACGGGCTCGATACCAGAGGTCCGGCCGGGCGGCCTCGACGCCGATCGAAAAATAGAGCGTGTCCATCACGCGGATCCGATGGCCGCGGCGGCGGGCAGCTTCCTTGATCCGGCGGGTGCTGTAACTTCGGGGCGCCCTTGACAGGATCGCGATTCTCACGTCGATTGATCTCCGCGACGATGGTGGGGGTCGGACGATTCCGCGCTCGGCGCGGGCTTTCGTTTCTTCCGGCGTTTCCGCGACGCGCTGAGCAGGTCGGCCCGGCCCGGATCGACCAGAAATGCTCCCGCCAGCGCGCTGCGCCCCAGCAGCACCCGACATTTCATGCGGCGGCGGCAGACCAGGCCGAGCTCGATCTCCCGTTCGACCGGGCCGATTCGAACCGTCGTGCGGACGACAAGCCGAGCATCTTCCTGGCCCAGACTTGTCCGCACAAGCCCGCGCCGGATCACCTCTGCTTCGACCGTCGTGTACCGCTCCGGATGGGCCCGGTCAGCGACGACATCGAACCGCACCCGACCGCCGCGAAGTTCCTCGAGATGCGCCACATCGATCGCACTCGTCTTCGCGCCCGTATCGATCTTCGCGCGAATTCGCTCTACGCCCCAATCGGGCAGGGCGATCGTCTCCCGCCGGCCGATCAACAGGCGGCCGTCTTCAGATGGTGGCGTGGAACCGGAGGACATGCGGCGGCATTGTACGAATCATCACCGACCTCGACGCGGCCGTCGGAGGATTTCTTCGGATCGAACAGGGACGAGCCGGCTGGGCCTCCCGATCACCGCGCGCACGATCACGCCGCCCGGTCGTCGTGATGGTGGCCGCCACCGCCCTGCCGTGCTTCCAGTTCGTCAACCTTCCGGCAGAGGTCCAGCGCGTGGCTCGTGCGCATCTCCTCAGCCCGGGCGAGAATCGGGCCGATCTCCGGCGTCTCACCCGTGTCGAGCTGAAGGTGCCGGCCGAGTTCGTCGGCGGCGGAGACGGCTTCGCCGAGCAGAATCCGCGACTGGTCGGCCGTCATTTCGAACCACGACTCGCAGCGGTGCAGGCAGCGGAGCATCGGCTCGCGATCCTCCTGCGACGACACCGCTTCGGCCACATCGCCGGCGAGCACGACCACGCGGCAGAAATCGAGCGACGGTTCGGGGCACGACTCAACGCAGTGGTGGCATCGGATCGCTTCGATCACCTGCTTCGGGAAGCGCCAGGACTCCATGATCTGCGCACCGACCTGCGGATGCGTGACTTCGAACGTGCGGTGCTCCAAATCGACCAGCCGGTGGTGATCGCCATGGGACATGTCGATGACCTGGAGGTACCGGTCAGTTGTCGCCCGATAAATCGCGATCATGCCGATATCCTGCATCAGGGCGGCGAGGAATGCTTCGTCGGGCTCGGCGACGGAACTCTGTCTGGCGATCAGCCGGGCGGCCGCGGCGCTGTAGACCGCGCGACGCCAGTATTGGAGGTAATCGAAGCCGATGTCGTATTCCTCGTGGCCGGTGATCGACTGCACGAGACTGAACCCGAGCACAAGGGCCTTGACCGCGTTGAGGCCGAGCAGTCCCACCGCCTGCCGGATCGAACTGCACCGTTTCGGCAGGCCGTAGTAACTCGAATTCATCGTGCGAATGATCCGGGCGGTCAGCGCCTGATCCGCCTGGATGACATTCGCCAGTTCATCGAGGTCCACGTCATCCTGAGCCGTGAGTTCGAGCACCCGCACCGCGACAGCGGGAAGTGAAGGCAGAGTCGGCCCGAACAGTATCGTTTCGGTGAATTGTTCGTTCATCGCCCATCCTGCTTGATTCTGGCGGACGTGCGATCCACCCCTTGGAGTCGCCAGTCAGCCCGGTTCCACCGGAAGCTGATTCCTCCTCCCCTGAGAAAGGTCCCGGAATACGCCCAGAAGGATCGTCGGCATGCGATTATGCCGCCACGCCACCCGTCCTGATCGGCTGGTTCGGCGGCCTTCGCCAGTCGGTCTTCGTGAAAAACCGTGAATTGAACCGGGAATTGAACCGGGAATCCACTGAAGGACCGCGCCCGCGGCTCCGGGAGCGGCGACTGCCTTCCGAACAGGCGGCTCGAACCGGCCGAAACACCAGGCCGCTCTTATCGGCCGCCGAGATCGGTTCCGGTCAGCCACGCCATCGTGGCGAGTTCCTGGCCCATGAGTTCGCGAAGATACGCCGCAAGCAGTCGATTGGCGCGGTCAATGGCCGCGGGGGAAATCTTCTTTCTCTCGGACTCGCCGCCGACGATGGCCTGCAGCGCGTCGATCGTCGCCCGCCGCACCCGCCAGCGATCCGGGCCGCCGGTGTCCGCGACAACGCCTCCCGCCTGCGGACTGAACGCAAGGGTGCCTCCGGCCGGGAGGGTTTCGCCGTTCTGCGCGTCGTGGGCGAGTTCCGGCTGGTAGCCGCACTCCCGAAGCAGCGTCCACTGGAACCGCAGCAGCGCGAGGTTGATCGCCGGGGCGTCCGCATCGAGCGCATCGAGCATGTCCATCAGCGCCTCGTACAGGCCCGGGTGCGGGTCCGCGTCGGTCAGCATGTGGTGGACGAGGTCGACGACATAGAGGCCCACGCGGTTGGCGGCCAGACTCTTTCGAACCGCCCAGCACGGAGCGATGAGGTGCCACTCGGTGAGCGTGGCGAGGTCCCGGCCGGGTTTGACGATCGCGACGATGTTGCCGCGATGCAGCAGATCGAACCCGCCGGAGAACGTGGACTTTTCGCGTTTGGCGCCCTTCGCGAGGCCGCGCAGCACGCCGTGGCGGCGCGTCAGCAGACTGACCGTCTGTGACGTTTCGGAAAAGTCCCACCGCCGGATGCACACGGCCTCGTCGCTGATCGTGCCCATGGAACCCCACAGCATACTCCGCCTCGGCAGGGTCGACCGCTTCCGCGGCGAGCAGGCGCAATTGCGCGAATCAGTCGCGACGAAGTTCGGCGGCGAGCCGGTCATCCCG
>SLJD01000221.1 GCA_007135295.1 Phycisphaerales bacterium | reverse complement strand
CGTCGAGCAGAACTTGGATGACTTCCTCGACGTGTGAGCCTCGCACGCCGGCGGCTCGCAAGCGGTTCCACCGGTCGATGACGAAATAGGTCGGCCAAGTGGAGACCCGCCACATCGTCGTCATGCGTACATTGGCAGCGACGCCGTTGTAATACTGCAGGTCGTTCTCTTCGACCATGGCAGGGTACTGATCGACGTCCCGCCGAGGATCATGCACGCCGATGATCGCCAGGCCGTCATCCTCGTATTCTTCGATCCATTCATTGTGGAGGGGCAGGGCGTCGCGGCAGTGGGGGCACCACGATCCCCAGAACACCACCACGACGACCTTACCATACAGATCCTCTTCTATATCAACCGGTTCCGAGGTCCAGTCGGTCAGTTCCAGCGGTGGAGGCAGGTAGCCGACAAGTTCCTGGTGCCGCTGCCGCTGCTCCTGATCTCCGCTGAACCAGTGAGCCGGGAATTCGTTCGTGTCAAAGTCCGGCATGGGGCGGGGTGTTGCGGCTGTCTCGTCGCCTGCATCCGAGTCCCCCGTCTCGGGCGGTTCCGCATCGCCGGGATCGGACTGCCGATTCTGCTCATCACCGTCCGGCTCTTCGACATTCCGCTCATCGAGATGATTCTGGTCGTGTGACGCATCCGTCTGCGGTTCGCCCCCGTTGCAGCCGACCAGAAACGTCAACACCGCCATGAGTGTGAACGCTGTTGTCGATCGATGCCACATCAGGAAACTGGTCATACCGTACTCCTTCGCTTGTTCCGCGAAGCCGAACGCCCGCCGTTGGCAGGGACGGCGTCATGCTGTTGATCGGGGTCTCGTGTCCACCAGTCTACCCGGTCGTCCGCATACTTCGAAGCATTTCCTCAAATTCGTCAGCCCAGCCACTGACGGTTGGAGCGGGCCCCATGAACTGAAAGAAGATGCGACCGACCGGAGCGTCAATGATCGCGGACAGCAGGATGTTGTCTTCGTTATAGGATTGAGCAAGCATCGGCTGGTGGTCGCCCGCCAGTTCAACCAGAGTCACCTCCATGCCATCGGCTTTGAACTCGGTAACGGTGGGCTCGGGGTAGCCACCGTCCTCCGGTCTGAACTGCTGCCGCCAGCGTTCGATGTTGGCCTCGATCGAACCACCTGAACCGGGGAACGAGAAGATTATGACCTCGGCCTCGCCCGCTTCGCCCGGTGCGGCAAACTCTGCCGCCCGCATGTCGTTGCTTGGTGGACGCGACGACCACTTCTCCGGCACGTCAACTTCCAGTTCCAGAAACCGGGCTACGCCGTCTTCGACTGGAACCGGCTCACCGGACGTCGGGCCGGGCTGGACATGTCCGCCTGAAGGGCGTGCTGCACTGTCCGGCTGGGCCGAGCGCGACTCGTTCGGACTACCGCTATCGACATAGCCAGACGACTGGCTGCCGACAGCATCGCGGGCCGTGCTCCGGTACTCATCCCGCTCGCAAGCTGCTGAGACAGCCGCGGTTGCCACAAACGCTGCCGCGATGATCGTGAGTCGAACTGTGGGCATGGCAGAGAATCTCCTCAATCGGATTCCGGAATAAGTTCGGCCAAGTTCCGTATGATACCCGAAACAACTGCCGATCCGTCATCCTGCCGAAGCGGCAAGCCTGTGATGCCAACGGGACGCCACGGGTACACTACCGCGCATGGCTGGCTCGATACACCTTGACAATGTCCGCCTTTGGACCGGCGATGAGAACCGGCGTTGGGGGCACGCGGTGACGGTGCGCGATGGCGTGATCACGGCCATCGATGAGCCGCGCCCCACCGATGTGCCCCAACTCGATGGTGGGGGACGGTTCGTCTCGCCCGGCCTGATCGATAGCCATATTCACCTGGTGCAGGGCGGGGTCTTTCTCTCCTATCTTGATCTGCGCAGCGTTCGCAGTCGGGCGGAGTTCGAGGCGGCGGTGGCGGAAGAACACGAGCGATTACCTCCCGGGCAATGGTTGATCGGCGCAGGGTGGTCGGAGGCGAACTGGTCCGACACAAGTCCGGCGAATTCGAGGCGGAGATCGTCGTCGGGTGGGGAGCGTACAATGCCGGACAACACGTGGCTTTTAGCATGCGGGGACCGGCCTTGCGTCTGTTTCCGGATGGATTTGCACGCAGCCGTCGTCAACCAGGCAGTGCTCCAGCGGGTCGGCACCAGTGTCGACCCACCGGGCGGCCGGTTTGCCAGATCGCCGGAGTCCGGCCAGCCGACGGGTCTTGTTCTGGAGTCTGCGTTGTGGCAGCACATCCTGCCGCTCATTCCCGATCCGGATGGGGAGCAGGTCCGTCGTGCTCTTGATCTTGCCCAGCGTTATCTGAATGGGCTTGGTTTGACGTCAGTAGGGGCAATGGAGTATTCCCGTGAGGTTGAACGGGCATTTCTTCCCCGCCGCCCGGATTTGACGGTCCGAATCGCTGTCACTCTGCTTGATCGCGACTGGCCGCTTGACACGTCATTCGCCGACCAGTTCGTCAATGATGACCGTTTGAAGGTCATCGGATTCAAGGCGTTTGTAGACGGGACGCTGGGGTCGCGGACTGCGGCCATGCTGGACCCCTACAGCGACGATTCGGGGAACTGCGGTGTTCTGGTCGAACTCGCCGAGCAAGGCCGACTGGCTGACTGGTGCCGACGCGTGACCGAAGCCGGGTATGCTCCTTCCATGCACGTCATCGGCGATCGGGCGCTGCGGATTGCTCTCGACGCACTTGACGGCTGTGTTGATCTGAGCGCGGTACGCAGCGCCCGGCTCGAACACGCCCAACAGGTGGCCCACGAGGATCTGCCGCGAATGCGGGGACGAATCGCAAGCATGCAACCGCTTCACAAGTCGGACGACGGCCGCACCGCCCGGGAGCGGCTCGGCGATGAACGAATGGCCGGTTTTTTCGCATTTCGATCCCTCCTTGATTACGGGGCAAGGCTGGCTTTTGGATCGGACTGGCCGGTAGTCTCAGCCGATCCGATTGAAGGCATGCAGGCCGCTCTCACCGGGCGGACGCTTGATGGTGCTGTCGAATGCCCGGAGCAGAACCTGACCGTTGAAGAGGTGCTTCGTGCATACACGGTTAATGCAGCACGTGCGTTGCAGCTTGACGACTGTGGAGTGCTAGAGCCGGGAAAGCATGGCGACCTGGCGATCTTCGATCGCAATCCATTTGAAACAGATTGGTCGCGCGAGCGTCCATGGATTGAATCAACAATCTTCGACGGCCAGGTCGTGTACGATCGTCAGGGTGCCGCCACAAGCCGGGTATGAGCTAACTGGATCGGTTCAAGGCAGGCGGTACCGGGGGTCATGTACGGGAGAGCACACATGGATACTGATCGCAACCTGACTCATGTCGACGAGCATGGCAGGGCGCAGATGGTTGATGTCGGCCACAAGCCCCCGATGCAGCGGACGGCGGTAGCGGAAGGGATCTTCTCAGCGCAGCCGGAGACGCTCGATCGGCTTGAGCAGGGAGATCTGCCCAAAGGTGAAGCGCTGGCTGTTGCCCGGATCGCAGGAATTCAGGCCGCCAAGTCATGCGAGAGCCTGATTCCACTCTGTCACAGCCTTCCGCTTGATTCAGTGCATGTGGATTTCGACCGGCTCGATCGGGAACAACTTCGCGTTCGAGCAACCACATCAACGACAGCGAAGACCGGTGTGGAAATGGAAGCGTTAACAGCCGTCAGCGTTGCGGCCCTGGCGCTTTACGACATGGCCAAGGGCATCGATCGGAACCTGTGCATTACCGGAGTCCGGCTCGTTGAGAAGCGAAAGGTCGCGATTGAATCGTGAGCCGGTCGATACACAGTCATCAGGAACGGGCTAAGCCAGGCGCTATGCCAGTTGGGCATCAGCGTCCCGCACCGCGAGACAGAACGCTTCGATAAGATCAGGATCCTTGACCCCACGTGACGATTCAACGCCACTACTGACGTCGACCGCGTCCGGACGAACGTTCTCGATGGCGCGTTTGACGTTGTCCGGGGTCAGGCCGCCGGCCAATATGAGGGTCTTCGTCAGTTGCCCGCGAACTTCGGCCAGTTCACCATGATCGAACATTGTGCCCGTCCCGCCGGTTGACCCATCGACGAGTAGCGCATCAACCATGTCGCAATCGTTCCATGCCAGAGCGTCGCGCTGACTGAAGGGGAAGCCCCGAATTATTCGGCGTTCAGGCAGTTCCGAAATCATTGACGGCGTTTCGCCACCGTGCAGTTGCACCCAAGGCCACGGCCAGGTGTCGTTTATCTCCTGAGCATTGGCGTTCTGGAACAATCCGATGGGAGTAATGAACGGTGGCAGCATGTCCGTGATTTCAATCGCCGTACCGGCATCGATGCAACGTGGCGAATCCGGCGCAAACACGAGGCCGATTGCGTCCGCCCCGGCATTCGCCGCGGCCCGAGCGGAGTCCGGTGTCATGATGCCGCAGATCTTGATGCGCGTTCGACCAGGCGGTGGCAGCTTCCTTGGATTCGTGGTCCTTGTAGTCATGGCGTGGCCGTGTGGCATGGCAGTGCACGGGGAGGGGGGATTACTGGGGAGCCGGAAGTTCCGTCAAAAGCTGTTCAGCCAAGTGTCGGTAGTCGTCACGCGCCACCTGCTCCCGGGCCCGCTCAAGCAGCGGGCGGGCGTCCTGCGGTCTCTGCAGCTGTCTCGTGTACAGCATGCCGAGCATCAGCCGCACCTCGCCTGAACGTGACGACTGCGGGTAGTTCTTGAGAAATAGCTCATAGACCTGAGCGGCGTGGTCGGTGTCGCCCTCACTGTAGAACTGATTGGCGAGGTCGAGCTGTCGGGTTTCAGGCAGAACACTGCCCGGGTCTTCGGCCAACAGCTTGCGGTAGACGCGCCCGGCAGCGGGCAGGTCGTGCGCGGCAATAAGTCGATGGATCTCAGCACGCAGGTCGGCCTGGGCCTGCTGGGCACCGGTCAACTCGCTGGAGGCCGTATCGCCGTGCTCGCGGACGATCTCCCCGGCATCACGGGTTGGCGAATCCCAGATCCCGCCCCGCGACTGCTGCGCCGTCTGCCGGAATGCTGCCCGGCGCCGAGACTGTTTGAGGAGGAAGAACACGTCGACGTCGTGCCGTTTGATCAAGCCGCCCGCCAGCAATGCGAAGCATACGCCGAAGCCGTAGACGTAGCCCGCAAGGTGTGCGGCGTAGGCAACCCGGCTGCCCCCGGCGCCCAGCAGTTCTCCGACCTGCCGCAGCAAATCCAGCATAAAGAACAAGCCGATGATCCACAACGCCGGCAGAATGATTGGAAAGATCAGAAACAGCACGAGGATCCGACTTCGTGGAAAGAGCGCGAGGAACGCTCCAGTGACGGCCGCAATCGAACCGCTCGCTCCAATGACGGGGGCATTGGTCATCATCATGTGTGCCAGCCCGGCCGCTACGCCGCCAAGCAGATAGAACGCCAGAAAACCGCGTCGTCCAAGGCGGTCTTCAACCGGGCATCCGAACACCCAGAGGAAGAGCATGTTGAACGCGAGGTGCCAGATCGCCCCCGGATCATGAAGGAACTGGTAGGTGATGAGTTGCCACAGCCGAAATTCCTGCGGATCGAAACGGCCTATCAGCACCAGCGTATTCAGATCGAACAGCCCTCCGAACTGCGCCGCCAGCCCAATCGCGTAGATCAGCAGATTGATGAACAGCAGCCAGTGAGTGACGATGGGTGTTCGGCGAGGCGAATGGTCTGTCTTGAGGGGGATAATCATGCGTCAGGTAGTGTATCCCGGCTTGCGCAGGTCTTCGGGGCTGATGGGATGGCCGCCAACAAAACGACCTGTGATCCATTCCGGGTCCCATGTGTAGATCAGCCGGCTGACGAGATGCTCGTCAATATCAAAAGGTAGTTCCAGCAACAACACGTCCGCGGCTGCCCCGATCGACAGTCTGCCCGCGTCCCCCCATCCCAGCGCCTCCGCATTTCCCGTCGTAATCTGCCACCACGCATCGGCGGGTGTGGGAATGGGTGCGGTCCGGTCGAGGGTCATCCGCCGGAACTTGGCGGTCTCGATCATGGATCGAGCCACACGCGGCATGGCGACATCCGGGCCAGCGGCAACGTCCGATCCCAATGCGATTCGAACGCCATGTCGCTGAGCCGCACCGATATCAAACACGCCGGATTCGAGAAAGGTATTCGCTGCGGGGCAATGCACCACGACCGAGTGCCTGTCTGCAATCAGTTGCCACTCTTCGTCACTTAGGTGAATGCAATGGGCGAGCAGGGTGCACGGCGTCAGCAGGCCATGCCGGTCATAGACGGCGGTGTAGTGCGAATCCGACGGAAATTGCTCGCCGACCACGCTGCATTCCTCCGAAGATTCGGCAAGGTGGGTTTGGATAGGCCATTGTCCGTGAGCAAGCTCGCTAGCCAGCGCCAGGCAACGGTTGCTGCATGAGACCGCAAATCGAGGATTGGCGCTCGGGGTGAATCGCACGTCAGCAGATTGGCGCATCGGGCCGATCGGCTGGTCGAGCAGCGATGGGGGGGCGGCTCGATCCATGAGCACCTGGCCGGCAATCGATCGAAGCGGCCAGCGACGAAGGTTTTCTGTCAGGATGCCAAGGCCGTGCTGGTGGCTGGTCAGGTAGCCAGCGTATCCCAATGTGCCCTCATGGAGCAGTCGTCGATGAAATGAGTCGACCTGCTGCGCCGCCCATTGCGGCGAGGACCAGCGGGCCTCCGCGGGAAAGATCACCTCTTCCAGCCACGTGAGCAAAGGAAAGCCGCCTCGGCCGACGGCGTCGATTTGCGGAACGTGAATGTGGGCATCAATAAAACCGGGGCAGATCACCGCTTCCCGTTCATGCCCGCGGAAATGCGGCGGCTCTGGCGGCTCGCCGAGGCCAACCTCCGCAATGACGCCCTCCTCGATGGCAAGCCAGCCAAGGGGCGGGGGCTCGTACGGATCGATCAGCAGGCGTCCATGGATGATGCAGTGGCCGGCCATCGGTTGAGTTCCTCTTGGAGCGGAGTGTATGCGCATCGTTCGGCCAATTGCCGGAATCCCGTCCAGTCTCTATCATTCTGTTCACGACCCCGCATGCTGAACGGGACAAAGAGTGCCGCTGCAGGGAAACCTTTGTGTGTCAGCGATTTTGACAGTCAGTGTTACGGCCTCCTGGCAGGGAGTAGAGAATGACAACGGCTCCAACCACACCGTTTTTCGATAAGGGGCTGGCGAACACCATCGCCTCGGATTCGAGGATCTGTTTTATCGATGGCCAGAACGGCGTGCTGGAATACGTTGGCCTCGAT